>JANLQC010000304.1:0-4124 GCA_031367575.1 Betaproteobacteria bacterium
GTGCGCTTGCGAGCAGACTATTGGAGAACGCCTGCGCAACCATTTCCGCCTGCGGCGTGCCGGCGTCGGCGTAATACGCGAGATTTTTGGCGATTAACTGGATTTGGCTGCCAATGCGATGAAACGTCACCAATCTGGAGCCGCCCATTTGGCTGCCATACAAACCCCGCTCGCCGACACTTTGTGGAATGTTGTAGCTGAAGAAAAATAGCTTGTCGAACTGGTCTGTCTTGAGGGCGAGCCAGATTTTTTCATCCTTTTGATAGAGCGTGAAGTAACCGGGAATCTCTTTTGCGTCCTTGATGATCTCGCGGAAGGGGCGTGGTGCGGCGGCGGCGGGCGGAGTCGCTGCGGGTGCACCTGCGCCCGGGATAGCGGCAACTGCTGGCGTGGTGCCGGTAGTCGGTGCGACCGGCACGACCGGTGTTTGTGCGTGCGCTCCAAGTGCAAAAAATAAAACGGTGATGCCGCCCGAAAGAAATTTCAGCGATAAAGAAAGATAAGGGGAATAGTAATGGGAATGACGATTTGACATGGCAATCCTTCGGCGAATGTGTTGATCAGTCGAGCGGTATGATGCAGGTATTTTCAGCTATGCGGTGTGCCATCAATGCCGCAGATTGTGCCCCAAAATGACGAAGTGTGGCGAAAGCAAATCGCGAACAAACGAAACGGCGATGGCCGTTAGGGTGATCGTGGAATCAGTAAATTTCGCAATCAGTTTTTGACGTTGCGCGTCACCAACGCCACCCCCGCCGCAGTCACCACCAATCCCGCCACCGCAAGCCAGCTTAGCGTCTCATCAAACAACAAAAACGCCATCACGGCCGTCACCGAGGGCGTGAGAAAAAACAGGCTGGCGACTTTTGACGCTGCACCGCGGCGGATCATCAGATAGAGCAGGCTGATCGCACCAAGCGAGAGCACCCCCGCGAGCCAGAAAAGCGCGAACAAAAATTCGCCATTCCATTGCACCTGCCGCGTTTCAAACGCAAATGCGCCGATCATCATGGCAATCCCAGTGGCGGAAAACTGGATCACGCCGCCGGTGCGTAAATCCATGTGCGAGCAATGGCGTTTCTGGTGGAGCGTGCCAAAGGTGATGCCGAGCAGCGCGATGCCAGCACAACCCAGCGCCGGCGCATTGACATTGCCCAGCGTAAATTTGCTCATCACCACCAGTACCACTCCGCCAAGTCCCAGTGCCATGCCGGCCCATTGGCGCGTGTTCAGCTTTTCGTGCAAATAAAGATTGGCAAACACGCCGGTCAATATCGGTTGCAGGCCGGTCAGCAATGCCACAAAACCGAGCGGCAGTTTCAGATTGATCGCATACAGCACACCGGATAAATAGGTGGCATGCACCAATAGCCCGGCGAGTGCGATGTGTCCCGCCTCACCGAGCGTGGCCGGCCACGGCGCGCGCATCGCCAGCACGACAACGACAAGAATTGATACCACCACCGCCATCCGCCACATCATGAACGTGAACGGTTCGGCATAGGGCGCGCCGTAGCGCATGCCGATGAAGCCGGTGCTCCAGAGGATCACGAACAGCGCAGGCGTGATCGCGATGAAGGCCGATGAAAGCGCGATGCGTTGAGTGGCGGATGCGGAAGAGGTGGGTGACATGAAGGCTCGAGGTGGCGCGCGATCTTCCGTGCAGATAGAGAAGTGACGCAGAAAATGTACTAACATTTTACGTTATGAATATTGCGCACTGGCTGGATCGATCGGCGAACGCTTTCCCGAATCGCGTGGCACTCGCCTCCGGCGAACGATGCGCGCAGACCTATCGCGAATTCGCGGGTGGCGCGGCGGCCATTGCGAACACGTTGCGCCATCGGTTCGGCTGCCAACCCGGCGACCGGATCGCCCTCCTGTCCGGCAACTGCGCCGAATATTTGGTGGCGGCCTACGGCATCTGGTGGGCGGGTTGTGCGGCGGTGCCGATCAACGCGAAACTGCATGCCCGCGAAGCCGCGTTTATCCTCGCCGATGCCGGGGTGCGCGTTGCTTTCGTCTCGCCCGCATGGCAAACCGAATTGGAAAATATCGCGGGTGAGTTGGGTGAGTTGGGCGAGTTGGGCGAACTGGGCGAGTTGGGCGAATGGCGGTCGTCGTTGCGCCTGATTTCGCTCGCGTCCGATCCATTCGCCGCCATGTGTGCGGGCGAGCCAACCACGCTTGCGCGACGCGAGCCCGGCGATCTCGCATGGCTGTTTTACACCAGCGGCACCACCGGCAAACCGAAGGGCGCGATGTTATCGCATCGCAATCTGGCTTTGATGACGTTCAACTATTTCACCGATGTGGATGGCATCGACGCCGACGATTGCATTTTGCATGCCGCGCCGGTTTCACATGGCTCCGGACTCTACAATTTTTCCCACGTATTGCGCGGTGCGGCGCAGGTGTTTCCGGCATCCGGCGGATTCGACTGCGCGGAAATCATTGCGTTGCTGCAATCGCACAATGGTGTGACGATGTTCGCCGCACCGACGATGGTCAAACGCCTGACCGAACATGTGTTGGCGCACGGCGGCGACACGCAGAATCTTAAAACGATTGTCTACGGCGGCGGACCGATGTATGTGGCCGATCTGAAGCGCGCGATTGAGGTTTTCGGCAACAAGTTCGTGCAGATTTACGGGCAGGGAGAAAGCCCGATGACGATTACCGCGCTGTCAAAATTTCATCATGCCGATACCTCACATCCGCGTCACGATTTGCGCATTGCCTCGGTCGGCGTGGCGCATAGCGGCATACTCATTCGCATTGGTGGTGAACACGGCGTGCCGGTGGTGCCGGGCGAGACGGGCGAGACGGGTGAGATTTTCGTCAAGGGCGAAACCGTCATGTCAGGCTACTGGAACAATCCTGCTGCCACCGCCGAAACCCTGAAAGAGGGCTGGCTTGCGACCGGCGATTTGGGTGCATTGGATGACGATGGATTCCTGACATTGAAGGATCGCAGCAAGGATTTGATTATTTCCGGCGGCTCGAATATTTACCCGCGTGAGGTCGAGGAAATTCTATTGCAGCATCCCGCCGTCGCGGAAGTCTCGGTGATCGGCAAGGCAAGTGTGGAATGGGGCGAGATCGTGGTCGCGTTTGTCGTGCTGCGTGAGAATTTCAGGGTCGGAAAAGACGAACTCGATCGACACTGCCTCGCGCACATCGCGCGCTTCAAGCGTCCCAAGGAATATCGCTTTATCGATACGCTGCCGAAGAACAATAATGGCAAAGTTTTGAAGACGGTGCTGCGCGAGTTGCTGTGATGCCGATCAACGTTTAAGCGAAGGAAAGTCATCCAGAGTGCAACAAAGGGTCTGGCCGCAACCAGATTTTTCGTTGCATTCTGGATTACCGTTGTTTTTTAAACGATGTGACGTGCCGCTGCGGCCCGATTGCCGTATATCATCGCGGTGAAATTCACATTGCGGTATAAATATCGGCATGTATCGCGCCTTCACCCAAAAACGCATTCACGCCAATGGCGTTGAAATCCACGCCCTGATCGGTGGCAGTGGCCCGCCGTTGCTGTTGCTGCACGGCTATCCTCAATCGCATTTGATCTGGCATCGCGTGGCACCGGAACTCGCGAAAACTTTCACCGTCATCGTCACCGATTTGCGTGGTTACGGTCTTAGTGCAAAGCCGCCGGGCCTGCCCGATCATTCCAATTACAGCAAACGCGAAATGGCGCGCGATCAGGTCGAGGTCATGCATCAGCTCGGCTTTGATTCATTTCACCTCTGCGGCCATGATCGCGGTGGGCGCGTCGCGCACCGGCTCACGATGGATCATCCGCAGGCGGTGAAAAAACTCATGTTGCTCGATATCTCGCCGACGTTGACCATGTACGAGCAGACCAACATGGATTTCGCGCGTTCGTATTGGTGGTGGTTCTGGCTGATCCAGCCAACCCCGTTTCCGGAATCGATGGTGGCGGGTGCGCCGGAAACGTTCCTGAAGAAAAAAATCGGTTGGGGTCATGCCGGCTTGACACCATTCACCGATGAAACCTATGCCGCCTATCTCTCCTACGTGAGCGACCCGGCCACCATGCACGCCATGTGCGAAGACTATCGCGCCGCCGCATCGATCGATCTCGAACATGA
>JANLQC010000338.1:0-7221 GCA_031367575.1 Betaproteobacteria bacterium
CGACCCGGCTGGCGAGCGTGCATGACGCCGCCCCGGAAAAATTATTGAAACACGGCAACTCGTATTTCGGCATTGCCGGCAGTGCCGCACACCAGCTGGTACTTGAAAGCCTGCTGAAAAAACACCCCGAATTTACCTTCAATGGCCGCGAAGAAATCTACGAAAGTTTTCGCAAGATTCATCCGATCCTGAAAGACGAAGCATTCCTGAATCCGAAAGAGGAAGAGGACGACCCGTACGAATCATCGCAGCTCACCGCGCTGGTGGCGAACCCGAGCGGCATCTTCGGCGTGTATTCGATGCGCGAAGTATTTGAGTTCGATAAATTCTGGTCGATCGGTTCGGGACGCGATTTTGCGCTGGGTGCCATGTACACCGTATTCAAGGGCCGCAAAAACGCCGAGGACATCGCCAGAATCGGCGTGATGGCCGGCGCAGAATATGACACCGGCACCGGGTTGCCGATGAATCTGGCGACCGTGAAACTGAGCTCTAAAGCGCGCTAGCCGCGTTGGCAGGCCGTGGGTAAAAATCAACCGTCGGCGAGCAATGCCCGACTTGCGGCGGGATGCATGGAACAAGGACAACCTTTCAGGATTTTGAACAGCATGAAACAAACTCGTGGCTTCACATTGATCGAAGTAATGATCGTCGTCGTTATCCTCGGCATTCTCGCGGCGGTGGTGATACCGAGGATTGTTGATCGCCCCGATCAGGCGCGCATGAGTGCCGCTAAATCGGATATCGCGGTCATCATGCAGCAACTGAAACTGTATCGGCTCGACAACACGTTTTATCCCTCGACGGATCAGGGCTTGCAGGCATTGACGGTGAAACCGGCGACCAACCCGATTCCGCAAAACTGGAAGCAAGGCGGCTACCTTGAGCGCCTGCCGAATGACCCTTGGGCGCGGCCATATCAGTACCTCAATCCCGGCATCAAGGGCGAGATCGATGTGTTCAGTCTGGGGGCCGATGGACAGCCGGGCGGTGACGGCCCGAATGCGGATATTGGGTCCTGGGGGCTTTGAGTGTGGGTGAATTTCGTCGACGAAAAAATGGATTCCCGCTTTCGCGGGAATGACAGGGTACGTTGGGTGGACGCCACGTCTAACGCTGGCACTGGTCAGCCTTTCCAGACGAAAACGCCTGAAACACCGCGCCAGTGCTTGGGTTTCACGTTAATTGAAATCCTCATCGTCATCGTCATCGTTGGCATCGCCACCGTACTTGCCACCGCCAATCTGTTCCAAACGGAAGAGGAAAAACTCCAGCAGGAAAGTGAAAAATTGCTTTCCGTATTGCAGATTGCGCGCGACCACGCGGCATTCGGTGGGCGCGTGATTGCGGTTACGTTTAGCGGCAACGAAATCCAATTCATGGAGCGCGATTTCGCCGACCCGTCACGCTGGAATCCATCGGCCAATGAGGCATTGAAACCGCGCAAGCTAAGCGATACTTTCAATGCGGAATTGCGTGTCGGCCCGGCACCGGCGACATCCAAAGACAACCACGTCACATTCTTGCCCATTGGTGTCGCGGCACCTTTTGAGCTATGGCTGCGCGCAACGGTGGGGTCGCGCAAGATTGCCGGTGATGCGATTGGCAACTTGCGGCTTGAGAAAGTCTGATGCGATGGCAGCCGATTTTCACGCGTCACAAGGACGGCACCCGAATTTGAACACGGGTGAGCAGAGGTTGGTTTTCGGCGTGTACGCAAGGTTTGGCCACCGAAAATCCTCCCCAAGCCCTCCTTTTCCAAAGGAGGGGGCCCGGCTGGAAAAGAACGATGCGTCCGAGCGTTGCGCGACCCCGTCTCGCAATTTGTGGGGCTTCACGCTGATCGAAGTGCTGGTCGCACTCGCGATACTCGCCATCGCGCTCGCCGCCGCCGCGCGCGCGGCAAACGTCGCCACCGACAGCGCGCAGGAAACGCGGCTCAGAACACTCGCAACCTGGATTGCGCAAAATCGGGTGGCGGAATTGAACGCGACCAGGAGTTTTCCCGGTGCAGGCAATGTCAGCGGCCGCAGCAGCATGGCGGGAATCGAATTCGAGTGGCGGCAGGCGACATCGGAGACGCCGAATGCCGCGTTTCGCAAAATTGAAATCAAGGTATTGCGGCCCGGCGAGACGCAATCGCTAACCACATTGAATGCCTACCTCGTGCGTCCGCCGGGGAGTGGATCGTGAATGACCGGTCGATGGGTTCGCAAGCTGCGTTCACGCTGGTCGAGCTGCTGGTTGCACTCGCCATTTTCGCGATCATGGCGGTGATGTCGTATCGCGCGCTGGATTCGGTTTTTCAAACCCGCCAGCATTTGAGTGCGGAAACGGCACGCCTGCGCGACATGGCACTGCTGTTCGCGCGGCTCGATGATGATTTCGCCACGCTGCTCGACCGGCCCGCGCGCAACGCCGACAATCTACTCGACGATGCATTGCGCCTCAGCGCCTTTCTGCCCGGCGCGGACGATGCAACGCTGGTATTCACTCGCAGCGGTTTTTCCGGCAGCAGTGGGATCGCGGCCACACCACAGCGTGTCGGTTATCGCCTGAAAGATGGCACGCTGGAACTGGTGCTGTGGCCGAGCCTCGATGCCGCGCCGCGCACGCGACCGCAGGCGTATCCGGCGCTTGCAAATGTGCGCGAAGTGAAATGGCGGGCGATGGATGGCGGCGGCAGTTGGCAAAATGTGTGGCGCTCAACCGCAGTGGCAACAACGGCGGCAACAGCGGTGGCAACAACGGCGGCCGCGACCACGCCGTCGCTCTATCCCGCCGCACTTGAGGTTTCGATTACCCTGATCAGTGGCGAGTCCTTTGCGCGCGTGTTTGCGTTGCGGCGGGGGGACGCGTGAAACGTAACCGGCAATGGGGTGTCGCCATCATCACCGCGCTGCTGGTGGTGATGCTTGCCGCCAGCATCGCCGCATTTTTGCTCGCGCAACAAAGCCAGGCCCTCACCCGCACCGCGCGCGCCACCGAGCGTGCGCAGGCCGCCTTGTACGCGGCACCCACCATCGATTGGGCGCGCGCCGCGCTGTTTCAATTGCAGAAGTCCACATCGCGGGTGGATCTCGGCCAGCAATGGGCGCAGGGTCTGGCTGCCATTCCCATCGACGGCGCGATGGCGGCGGGTGCGCTTCGTGATGACGGCGGCCTGTTCAATCTCAATAATCTGGCGAAAAATGGTGTTGGCAGCCCGCCTGACATCGCGCTATTTCGCGCACTTCTTGCTGCGCTGAAGTTGAACCCCGATCTGGCTGACGCCGTCGCCGATTGGATCGATGCTGACGAGGAACCCAGTGGCGCGGGCGGCGCGGAAAATTCCACCTACCTGTCGCTGCCGAACCCATATCGCGCCGCCAATCGAAATCTCTTGCAGGTCGATGAACTCAACCGCGTGCGCGGATTCGATGACGCCATCGTCAATCGCCTGCGGCCGTTCGTCACCGCCCTGCCGATCCGCACGCCGGTCAATATCAACACCGCGCCACAGGAGGTGTTGGCGGCGTTGTTCCCGAAACTCACCGTTGATGACATCGCCGCACTGGCAAAGCTACGTCTGGTCAAACCGTTCGCGAACAAAGCCGCCATCACCGAATACTGGAAAAAATTTCCGACGGCAACAATCGACGACACGGTCGATGCCACCAGCCAGTATTTTTCGGTGACCATCGCCATTGACCATGCCGGTGCGCGGATTCGCCAATCCGCACTCCTGCAACGCAATGTCGCGATTGGTATTAACGCGGGCGCCGGTACCGAGGTCAGCAAGTGGCCCAGTATAATTTGGGTCAAAACCGACTAGCCGATTTGCCAACTTTGTCACTCACCCTCCTCCTCGATATTCCCGATCTGCCGCAATTCGATTCGGCCACCCCTGCCGCGTGGACGTTGCTCGATGGCGCGAACGCGATTCTGCGCACCGGCGTTGGGCCGCTCGACACCTTGCCGCGCGCTGAGCGCGTGATCGCGCTGGCACCGGTGGGGCGGCTGCTGTGGATCGAGACCGCGCTGCCACCGGTCGCGCCGGCCAAACGCAATGCACTGCTGCGCTACGCGATCGAGGACAAACTCACCATCGATCCCTCGACAGTGCATGCGGTGATATTGGGAAACTCGGGAAACTCGGGTAACTCAGGACACTCGGGAAAGGCCGACCATGTCGTTGCCGCCATCGACCGGACATGGCTGGTTGGCGTGCTGCAATGGCTGACACGCGGCGGGTTGCCCGCCGACAACCTGATCTCAGGTGCGACGGGCATTGCGGTCGCCGCAGGCGAATGGGCCGTGGTACTCGATCACACGCACGGCTACGCCAAGCGCGCCGATGGCTTTGTCTACAACCTCGATATCGGTCGCGACCGCGAGCCACCCTTTGGCCTGACGCTGGCATTGAAGGAAGCCCGCCAACATCAACGTGCGCCGACGGCGCTGGTGTTGCACGCGGCACCTTCGCGTGACCCATCCCCACCACTTGACGCCGCCTTATGCCGGCGTTGGGAGAATCTGCTGGATGTACCCGTCAGACTCGCCGCGCCGTCGACCACACTTTTGCAGGCGCTGGTTGCCGCCGGCAAATCGGCGAACCTCCTCACTGGTGAGTTCGCCCCCCGCGAAGCACTCGGCAAATGGCTGGAAATATTGAGACCCGCGCTGATCGCGGCGGCATTGATCGTGGTGTTACACCTTGCATTCACGCTCATCGACAATGCGCGGCTCAACGCCGAACGCGGCGCACTTGAGGCACAAATGACCGAGCTTTTCAAAACCGCATTTCCGAACGCGCAGGCGATCGTCGATCCGCCGTTGCAGATGGAACGCAATCTGGCGCAAATGAAACTGGAGCGAGGCATCGCGACCCAAGCCGATGCACAAATGCAACTGGCGCGGCTCACGAATTTATTGCAGGCATTGCCGGGCGCGCCGCCATCGATCCAATCGCTGACACTGCAAGGCGGGGTCGCCACGCTGGACGCGGTGCTGAACGATGCGGCACAGCGCGCCGCCTTGACGCGCGCGCTGGAGAAAGAAAGCGGTGCGGCGCTTGGGTCATCAACCTCCGCTGATGCCGCTTCCGCCACCCAGTCGGTTCGCATCACCTTGCGGGCAGGCGGGTGAGCAACATGACATCAATGCAAAATCTCGTCGCCCGTTTACCGTCACCGGTACTGCAGCGTTGGCGGCGGCTCGAACTGCGCCAGCAAACAATGCTTGCCGGGGCCACGGTCGCGATAACTGCCGCGTGCCTGTTCGCATTTCTATGGTTGCCCGCCGTCCGCGAACGCGACCGCCTCATCGCGCGACTGCCGCAATTGACCGCAAAAATTGCCGTGATGCAACAGCAGGCAGAGGAAATTCGCGAATTGAATGCCGCCTCGCCGATTGCGCCGGCCCCACCGATCGCGGCGGACGCCGCCACGCTGCAAGCGGCGTTTGGCGACGGCACGCGCGTGAGTGTTGACGATGATCGTGCGTTCAGGATTGTCATTGTCAAAATCGGCTACGCGCAATGGTGGGATCGTCTGGCCGATGTACAGGCGCGCCATCAATTGCAGATGGCATCACTTGCAATGCGCGCGTTGCCGGGATCGAACCGCGAGGTATCGGTCGATATGGTGTTGGCTAATCGTGGATCCGCCAAGCCCTCGCCGGTCGCGGTGAACGTCAAATGAATTGGTTGCGCAAAACGCGCGCGGGAATTCTGCTGGCCATCGCCTTCATTGCGGGGCTGGTGGGTTTTCTGCCCGCGCATTTGTTCGAGTCGCGACTCAATGAGGCGTTGCAAGCTCCGTGGAAAATTACCGTCGGCGGTTCAGTCTGGAACGGGGCAGGCGTGTTGCGAAGTGCTCCGTCTACCGGGACGCTCACGGTTCCGATCACGTGGAAGTTCGCGCCGCTGGCAATGACGCGACTGCGCGCGGCATGGGATGTGGTGCCCGCATCGCCCGCGCTTTCCGGATCGGCAAAGATCGGGGTGGGATGGCAATCGGTGGAAATTTCGGATGCCGCGCTCGCCGTCGATGCCGGCACCCTTTCGCAAATATTTCCCGTTATCGCGTTGCTGGCACCGACCGGCAATTTTCTTGTCACGACACCCGCCGATGCACCGCTTGCCATCGCATACGGCCATGACTTCCATGCACACGGTGAAACGGAAATCAGGATCGACAACCTCGGCGTTGGGCCCGCCGGGCCACAGCCGCTGGGAAACTACCTCGTGAAAATCACCGCGCGCGATACCATTGCTGATTACAAAATCATCCAATCCGGCGGCGCGTTGAAACTCGATGGCGGCGGATCAATTCAAACCGCAGCGCCACGCAGCATCGCCTATGCCGGCCACGCAACGCCATCGCCCACACTGCCCGAAAACGTGTTGTCGACGTTGAAATCGATCGGCAAACCCGACGCCGAGGGACGCCTCAGTATCGATTGGAAAGCGCCGTGGTAGCGGCCGCGATGATGCCTGCCTATCGGGCACCATGGTGGCTTGGCCGCGGCAACGCCGGCGCCCATTGGCAGACCGTTTACCCGTTCATCTTCGACCGACCCGCCACACCGCACTATCGGCGCGAACGCTGGGACAGCACGCCGCACGGCAAACCGGATGGCGATTTCATTGATATTGACCGCATCGACGGGCCGATCAATCAACCGATGGTGGTGGTGTTTCACGGCCTTGAAGGCTCATCGGACAGTATTTATTCGCGCAACCTGATGAACGAAGTTGCGCGCCGCGGCTGGCGCGGACTGGTGGCACATTTTCGCGGTTGCAGCGGCGAGATCAATCGCCTGCCGCGCGCCTACCATTCGGGGGACTCCACCGAGATCGACTGGATTTTGCGGCGCGTGAAAGCGGAAGCGCCCGCTCAGCCGCTCTACGTTGCGGCCATTTCGCTGGGTGGCAACGCGATGCTTAAATGGCTGGGCGAACAAGGCAGCGTGGCGTCAACCATCGCCACGGCGGCAGTGGGCATTTCCGCACCGCTCGATTTGATGGCCTCCGGTGCCGCTCTGGAACGCGGATTCTGCAAAATATACACGCGGCGTTTTTTGCGAACCATGAAGGCATCATCGTTGGCGAAACTTCGGCTGCATCCTGGCATTTTCAGCGAACAGGTGATGCAACGCGCCCGCACCCTGCGCGAATTCGACAACGAAGTCACCGCCCCGCTGCACGGCTACCGTGACACCGACGATTACTGGACGCGC
>JANLQC010000345.1:0-3474 GCA_031367575.1 Betaproteobacteria bacterium
GCGAAACTTCCGGCGGGATCCTATTTCTCATTCACCGGCAAAAAGACTCACTCCACCAAATGCGATGCCGGCGCAGAGTGCATTCTCTTCATTGACGCGCGGGGCAAGTGGGACGTGATACCTGAGGCCGCCCCTAAGGTCGAGGCGAAGAAAGCGGAAGCGAAGAAATAACGACCGTCTGCAGGATTTATCCAAGGTATCCAAAGGACCGGGCTCGGTATTTCGGTGATCAATAATGGGCCAGGCTCGCATTGTTTTCGAAATCTACAGTCTCAATAAATATGCGAGCCTGAATTCCGCCTTTGAATTCCGTTGGCCGGCGTGCCTGTCTGCGCTTACCGATAGCGCGTTGAAATGACGATTGGAAAGTGTGCCTTGTTTTCAAGACGTCAATAAACGCTCCGCCAGCAGCGCCGTCATATCGCGACGTCCGTCGGCGATGGCCATGACGACCACGCGATGGCTGAAGATCCGATAAATGATCCGATAGGGTTTGAAGTAGACCTGCCGATATTCGCGGATGCCGAGCGCCGCCAGTTCGGGGGGAAAAACGCCGCGCGCCGGAATCGTCGCGAGCTTGGCCGTCACCGCTTCCAGTTGATCCAGGACGTAAGCCGCGTGCTCGATCGACGAGTGCGTGGCGATGTAATCCGCCAGACGATTCAGATCCGACTCTGCGTCGCGCGTCAGCTCGACGCGGAACTTCATCGGCGTGATTTCTTTCTGACGCCGGTTTTGGTTCGCGTCGCCCCCGCTGGCGGCGCGAGCCGAGCGCGAACCCGCGCGAATGCATCCCCTGCCAATACGGTCCCCCTGGCCCCAACCTGCTGCATTCCCAGGGCCAGCACTTTAAGCAGCGCCAGCGTCTCCTGCGTGTTTTCGTAAGTGGCGAGATCCTGCATCACGGCGCGGGCCACTCCATTCTGGGTGATGATCAGCGGCTGTCGATTCTCGGCAAGCGTATCGAGTACTTCGGCGGCGTTGGCTTTCAGGTAACTGATCGGCTTGATCTGGGTCGAATAGCGCATGGCGGGCATCCAGAAAATGGCAAGGTGGACTGAATATAGTCCTTTATTGGTCCTCGCGCAAACAATTCCGGCATTACAATTCCGGCATTACAAACGCTAGCACTGGTACGGCTTACGGGGCAGAAGTGGGCGGAAAGGCGCGTGGATGCTGGGGTTAATCAGTTAATCATGGTCAGTCGCTGATTGATATTGCATTGCTACTTAACTCGAGCTGACCCTGATTTCCTGGAGTTCGACTCATCAACTCCGCATTTTGAAAATCAATGCGTCGGCCCCTGTTTTGCTTTTTTGTTTGCAGGTCGATCGATTTTCTGCGCGGCCAACTTGCATTACGGTTGCGCTCATAATGTTGTAGCGTTTGTCGCCCTTGTTAAAGGTCTTTCTTTCGTTCTGCTGGTCGCCACAACCGCCCGGTCCGCAAAGTGTGACCGTATGCACGCCGGGCCGGTCAACTGGCTTGATCGTGTCTTTTTTCGATTCACCGGCGACGCGTTTCGACACCCAGTTCCTGCCAGAGCCAGGCGAAGTTGTAGGGAGGCTGGCCGGATTCGCGCGAGCGGCGCGCCTCCATGTTTTCGACTTTTTTGAGCAACGCAACCACTTCATCCCGTCCGCGTTTGGTGCGCACTGCCTGCCTTGGGCTGCGCCCGTCAAGTGCCGGGAGCGGCGTGTCAATCCACGCCCGATAGTGGCGATCGAGAAACTCGCGCATGATGCCGGCGGCGATTTCAGGCGAAACCTTGTCTTCGGTACTCGACTTCGTTGGCGTCGTTTCGCGAGACTGCCTGAGTGTTTCCTCAACACTGGTCAGGCTGGTCAGCCCGGTGCCGATCAATTCGCCGAGCGCGGCATGGAGCATTTCCTTGCCACGATTCATGCGCGTCACCGAGTTGGTGCTAAGTTGCAACGCGCCATCCACCAATTCCAGGTTGCCGAACACCTGCCCGCCGGTCGCGGCGTCATGGGTTTGAAGGCTTAGCCCTTCCCCCGCCGTGTTGCGGCGCGGCTCAATCATTCCCAGCCAGCTCCATGTGGGTGGCGTTTGGTCCACGCGGCGCAAATCTTTCAGCGCGTCGAGGCGCGAGACGATCTCGGCAGCGGCACCGTCGCGCACGACAAAGCGCGTCTGTGCAAACGTGATCGGGTCGCCTTCGAAATTCACCAGCGCCGGCAGCGCCGCGTGGCGAGCGGTGATCTGCCCGGTCAGCCAGCAGGAGGTGAATGCTGACGGCATGGTCGCCCGCGCGTCGGCGATCACAGTGCGGACTTCCGGGTGGTCTGGGCTTGATCGCTTCAGGCCGCGCGTGGCGAGCGATTGTGCGATTTTCGCTTCGATCCGGCGCAGCAACTCCTCGGACTGCTCGACCGAATACGACAGAATCGCGCCGGTAAACACTTTCTGGCCGAGATGGTCGACCACGCGCGCGCCGATGCGGTCCCAACGAACCATTTGTTTGCTGCCCATGTGCTCGAATACGCGCACCGGTTCGCCGCCGCGCGCCAGGTCGCGCACCTCGACCCATTGGCCGGGCGAAACGCCGGTCACCTCGTACACGCTCATGATCGCGTCACGCAGCGCCTCCATGTAACGCCGGCAAGGCACGGAATCCCGCCAGCCGCGGCGCTTGAGGTAATCGTCCACCAGATTGTGGGGCATGTCTTCAAAGCGCTGTGCGGTGAGGTTCTCGAACACACAGCCAAACAGCAGCCCCGAACCCGCGTCGCCGAGAATTTCCGCGAGGTTCTCGTGGGAAAGGCGGTCTGCGCTGCGGGCGGACGCGGTATGGGCTTCAAGCGTGGCCTCGAAAGGGGCGGCCCACCGATTCTCGCACCTGATCCAATCCATCAAGTTGGCGACGGCTTTATTGGTTTCGCTCTTTGCCATTGAGTGCTCTACGATAGGGTTGCATGATTGATAAACAGGTTTCTGACATTCGGGTGGCGGGCCGCTTTTTTATTTTCCGAACGGGGTTTCGTCGCAAATAAAGGTGACCTATTGATACGAGAAAATCTGGCACCGGCGCGGCTTTCAGACAGAAAATGTCTGGAGAATGGCTTGAATGCCAGAGTTTCACTTTCTTACACAGGCAGGCGTCGCCTGCACGCAGGCGCCGTGAACTTCCCTGCACTCAAGCGATTTGGACGATTCTCCCATGCGCTAAATCGATCGTCTCTCGCGCAAGCTCCGGCTCCAAAAGCTTGCCTAACTTTTCATATTCGCAAACGCCGCAGCCCGCGCATGCAGAGAGATGGCGAAGTTACGAATGCTTAGCTCTTTGTTCGGCTCGTCAAAGTGACCCTTCACCCTAGAAAAAGCAGTTGATACTCCGGCTGGATAACGATTCTCTATACTGGAAGCGGGTTTCCGGTGTAGTTTCGGCCACAGGAGGGCTCACCCAATGGGTGAAACGAAACGCAAGGCATTGACGAGTTCACGAGGGCCGAT
>JANLQC010000398.1:0-8769 GCA_031367575.1 Betaproteobacteria bacterium
ACCCCGAAACAACGAAAATTCACCGGCCAGCCTTACCTGCTGGGTTATGCGCTGCCGCATTTTTTCTTCCACGTCACGACTGCCTACGCGATCCTTCGCCACAATGGCGTCGAAGTGGGCAAAGGTGATTACATGGGTGCCAAATAGCCATGCCCATATCCGGCAAAACAGCTTTCCGCGCGCAAGCGATGGGTCGCCTGTCATCAAGTTCGCGACACGCCGCCATTCCAAGTGAAAGGGGATAACGCCATGCCGCGATTCTTTTCCTCGCCGGCTGCCTGGTTGGCCGCAGTGGTGCTGGTACTTGCCGGTGGCGGAATCTACTGGCAACTCGAGCAGCAACAGCGGCGCGAACGTGACGAGCGTGAACGCATCGCCGAAGTGCAGCAGGAACAGCGCCGCGCGGCAGAAATTGAAGCGCGCCGCCTGTTTGAGCAAAAACGCTTTCAGGACGACATCCAGACGCAGAAAGACGCCGGGGAAAAACAACGCCAGATGGATGTCGAATTTCGCCAGGACGAATTGAAACGCAAGCAATTTGTCGCCGACGACCGCGAAGTGCCGAGCGCGCAGACCGGCTATCAAGCCATGAGCGATGAACGCAACCGGCGCGAACTGGAACGACGCCAGCAATATGAAGACGAGGCCTCGGTGCAACACGCGCGCGCGGAAGTGGAGCGCCAGCGGCGCGGTCTTGAGCAGCGCGAATACGAGGATCAGGCGGCGAGGGCACGGCGCGAGGCGGCGGCGAGGTATTCAAGCGCGGAACCATCCGCGCCGGCCAGCGCGCAACCATCGACCGCGTTCGCCCAACCACCCATCGTGGTGCGCCCGCCGGCCGCAAAGAAATAGGGATTTTTGCGATCCGCTGGTCGCGCGGCACTTAACCTGCCGGCAATTTGCGCCGCGCTTCTATTTCAAGATGACACGGGGCCAGCAGCAAGTGTGCGAGTGCTTCCGGGTCGCGCGTGTGCAGGTGTTCGGCAAAATCGATCAGGCGCGCGTCATTCGATTCCGTCAATGCCAAAATCAGCGCGCGCGCCGCTTCGCGCGGCGTGGGGCGGCCCGCCTGATAGCCGGGCCAATCCTTGTAATGCGACAGCAATTGTTCGCGATGATCCTGATATAGCGCCGACACTTTTGTGTAGTCGAGTGCGGCCTGCTTAGCCGCAATCTCGGCGTCGATCTCGGCATCGGTGTGACGATAGCGGGCTTTTTCGGCGTCAATCCAATGCGCTTTCCCATTCGCAGTGCCGTGATGTTCACGCAGCGTTGCCATGGTGCCTTTCAGCTCAATCTGCGAATGGGTGTGGCTGTCGCGAAACACCTGAACCATATTCGCGCCGTGGCCTTCGCTGCCGGCGTACTTCATGCCCGCCGCCACGCGCCGGGGATTGAAGCGAAATTGGCGGTCACAGGCCGCCGTGAGCGTATCGAGGAGGGCGCTGATTTTTGCGGGGTTCATGGGGTGTCCTTTCGGCCAAGCACGACACTAGCGCCAACAGCGGCGGAAAACGGCGCGGCACCTTGCGCGCGAGCCGCGTTCCATTCCTGCCATCGCTTCGTGCCAACAGTGCCTTTGCAATTTGCGCCTACTGCGACGTGAGATATGTTCCGGCTGCACCGACGGCCACGTAACCGGTCGCGGTACGCGCAATCGCGGTCAGTTCATTGGTGGTGCCGGACGTTTGCGTCTGCCAGGCAACGCCATCGGCGCTGGTAAAAATCGCACCGTTGGCACCGACCGCAACAAATTGTCCGCCATATACCACCGCGTTTATATTGCCGGTCGATAGCGGCGTTCGCAGCGTCCACGCCAGACCGTCGGTACTGGTCAGCAGCGTTCCTGCCGCACCGAGGGCGACATAGGTGTTGGTGGTGGTGGTCGTGGTTCCGCTGGTGGTCACGAGCGCCGCAAAGCCCACCGCACGCAAATCTCGGGTGGTGTTGACCGCGATGGTTTGCCAGCTGATGCCATCGGTGCTGGTGATGAGCGTGCCTTCCGCGCCGACCGCAACATATCGGGCACCGCCGTAGACGCCGCCATACAGATTCTTGGTCGTCCCCGACGTTGCCGAGATCCAGGTGCTGGCGTCAGAACTGGTGATGATGGTGCCGGCCGCGCCGAATGCCGCAAACGCGCCGGTGGCGGGTGTGGCAAGTGCGTAGAGATCGGCGACGGTGCCGCTGGTTTTTGTTGCCCATGTCAACGCGTCGGTGGTGAATATCACGGTGCCTGCATTGCCAATCGCGGCAAGGCCCAAGCCACCATTGGCGACCGCGTTCAAATCAGCCGGCGCGGCTGGATTGGTTTGTGTGACGGCGGCGGCACCGGTGGCGATGGAAAATATTGCGCCGCCCGCACCCACGGCAGCGTTTGATGTCGCCGTGGTGCCGACGCCATTCAAACGAGCGGTGCCCAACGGCGCACCCGTCACCCAGTTAGCCCCCGCCAGTCTCGGCGTCAGGACTTGCGTTGGCGCGCCGCTACCGCCGGGCCCGCCGTTTTTGCGACCGTTCATCGTGAATGAATAAGTGGTGCCGTTGATCAACCCGCCGAGTGTGTACGGGGACGTGACCTTGGTCACGGCAGTCCCGCCAAGCGACAACCAGTTGGTGCTCGTTACGTTGCTGCCCTTGGCGTAGAAAACCCAGTACTCGACATCCGCTGCCGCAGTCCAGGTAATCGTGACGGAACTATCACCGGCAACGGCTTTGAAATCGGGGGGTGCATCGGCCGAACTTGACTTGTTGCTGCAACCATTGAGTAACGCCGTGATGGCAAGGGACGCCATCAGTTGAATGAATCGATTCACTAATATTCCTTGGATGTCACTGACCGCAAATTATCCCACAATCTCCTTGAGAGTCGGTTGCGGTGCCGATGTGACATCGACGCAACGCGGTGATCGCACGGTTTGGGTTGGCGGCAATCGACAACTAGCCGGAATTGTGATTTCGAAGAACTCAAGGTCAAGCACTGGCGCGCCTCGCGGAGCAAAATACCTCGGTAACAGGCGTCAATACTTGAGTTTGCCAAATTTGTTGTACGCGGCTACGCCGGGACAATGAAACCACACCAATGATTTCGCCACGCTTGTGGTGTCCGAATGATTGGGCCGGTTTCATGCACGCATCAGGCTTTGCAAACGCGAATCCATATTCGCCACCGTGACGTTGATGGGTCATACTCCCTTTTGCCAATTGAATCCCCATGACTCCAGCCGAACTCGAACTTGTGCGCGCGCAATTCCCCGCACTGAATGCCGATTGCGTCTATCTCGACAACGCCGGTGGCTCGCAGGTATTGAAACGCGTCGCCGACCGCATTCACGATTATCTGCTGACGACCAGTGTTCAACTCGGTGCCAGCTACGCACAATCGCAGTTGGCGACCGACAAGGTGCTGTCCGCACGCCGCGCCGTCGCGGAACTCATCAACGCCGCGCACGACGAAGAAGTGGTGATGGGCGGCGCCACCACCGGCCTCATGTTTCTGCTCACGCAGGCGATCCTGCCCGGCATCCGCCCAGGCGATGAAATCATCGTCACCAATTGCGACCACCAAGCGAATATCGGCGGGTGGATGCGGCTTCGAGAGGCAGGAGCCGTGGTGAAGGTGTGGGAAATTGATCGAGAAAATTTTGTACTTGACCTCACCGCACTTGATCGGCTGTTGAGTCCACGCACCAGGTGGGTGGCGATGACCCATGCGTCGAACGTGCTCGGCACCGTGAACCCGGTCGCCGACGTTGCAAGACGCGCGCATGCGGTCGGCGCACGCTTGTGTGTGGATGGCGTGGCGTATGCGCCGCACCGGCTGGTGGATGTGCAGGCCAGCGGGGCGGATGTGTATGCATTCAGTTTTTACAAAGTGTTCGGCCCGCACTATGCCGTGATGTGGGGGAGGCGCGATTTTTTGCTCGGGTTGCCGACACTCAATCACCATTTCATCGGCCCGGAAGTATTGCCATACAAGCTTCAACCGGGCAACGTCAACTTTGAATTGTCATATGGCTGCGCGGGCATTGCAGAATATCTGATTGAAATGGGAACGTTGTTCGGTTCAAACGCAAGCAATCGCGAGCGCATGCAAACGGCATTCGACCATTTCGCGCGCCATGAAGATTCGTTGGCGGAAAAATTACTGGCATTTCTGCGGGTGCAGGAAAACGTTCGCATCATCGGCGCGGATCATGTTGCCAACGGCAATCGCATGCCGACCATCAGCTTCGTGGTCGCGGGCAAACATTCAGAGGAAATTGTTCGGCACATGGATCAGTTCAATATTGGCATCCGCTTTGGCGATTTTTATGCGGCTCACCTGATCGATGCGCTCGGCTTGCGCGCGCAGGGCGGCGTGGTACGGATATCGATGGCGCATTACAATACTTTGGGCGAAATGGAGCGCTTGATTGGACATCTTGCCGACGCAATTTCCTGATCGATATGCAATTGGCACCAACATGAAAACGGCCAAGAAGTACCACCGTTGCATTTGTAGCACGCGTGCATTGGTCGCATTCGTATTGGCGCTGGCGGCGGCGATGCCCGGCTGCGGCGGCGGTGGCGGAAGCGCGCCCGCCGTCACTCCCATTGCCGATCCGACACCACCGACGCCGGCCATCGGCCCGGCCTGGCTTGGGTTCGGCGGCGATGCGCAGCACTCGGCCATCGGCGGCATCGCCACACAACCGATCACCCGAATTGTGTGGCGCACGCCGGTTGATCTTGCGCCGCAATATAGTGGTACCGCATTGTTGATTCACTATGGCTCGCCCGTGATCAGCGCACGAAATACCGTGCTGGTGCCGGTCAAAACAACCGCCGCCGGCGGCTTCCGGGTCGAGGCCCGCGCCGGTGCAAGCGGTGCGCAAATCTGGTCCGCGGCCACCGACTATGTTTTGCCCGCCGGAAATTATTGGACACCCAGCTACAACCTCACGCTGACGACGTCAAACCGCGTTTATGCGCCGGGCGCGGGCGGCAAACTGTTTTTTCGCGATAACGTGGATTCCGCCACGGGATCATTGCAAACCGCCGTTTTTTTTGGTGCCGCCAATTACGCGGCCGCAACCGCCGCCTTCGATGCCAGTATTTTCATCAACACCCCACTGACGAGCGACGCGGCGGGTAATGTCTTTTTCGGATTCATCGCCACCGGCACCAATCCGGCGGGACTCGTCAGCGGTATCGCGCGCGTCAGTGCCGACGGCACCGGCACGTGGATGGGTGCGGCGGCGGCGGCGGGCGTGTCCAGCATGGAAAAAGTGGCGATGAACAGCGCCCCGGCGCTATCAATGGATTCACGCACACTCTACGTTGCCGTCAGCGGCGGCGCGGCAAGCGGTCGCGCGAGTGGCTATTTGCTGGCGCTCGATAGCGCGACACTGGCCACCCGCAGCAAGATTTTTCTCACCGATCCTTCCACCGCCGCACCCGCGTGGTTGAGCGAAAGCAGTACCTCATCACCGATGGTAGGCAGCGACGGCGACGTGTATTTTGGGGTGCTGGAATCAAATGCGCCCGCCCATAATTTCCGCGGCTGGCTGTTGCATTTCGATGCGGCGCTCACCCGCACCAAGACCCCCGGCTCATTCGGCTGGGACGATACGCCGTCAATGGTTCCTGCCTCGATGGTTCCCGGATACAGCGGCGGTTCCGCGTATTTGTTGATGTCGAAATACAATAATTACGGCGGCATTGGATCCGGCGACGGCAAGAATCGGCTCGCCATTCTTGACCCCAACCAGAGTCAGGTGGATTCGATTTCCGGCGACGCGGTTATGAAGGAAATCCTCACCATTCTTGGCCCAACACCGGATCCGGGCTATCCCGGCGGCGTCACGGAATGGTGCATCAACACTGCCGCCGTCGATCCGGCCACGCGCTCAATACTGGCCAATAGCGAGGATGGATATTTATACCGATGGGATCTTGCCGGCAATCGATTGAGCGAGCGCATACAACTTACCAGCGGCATCGCGGAATCTTATACGCCAACCGCCATCGGCCCCGACGGGGCGGTGTATGCGATCAACAATGCGGTTTTGTTTTCCGTGGGCCGGTGATTCCGCATTGACGATGGCGAAATCCTGGATCGCCTTTTTTCGTGGCATCAATGTCGGCGGCAATAATATGTTGCCGATGAAATCGTTAGTCTCGCTTATCGAGGCACTTGGCGGCAAAGAGGTCAGCACCTACATTCAGAGCGGTAACGCGGTCTTTCGGCACGCTCAAAGCAACGCGGGAAAATTAGCCAAACGAATCGAAACTGCCGTATTGAAGGTGCAAGGCTTTACGCCGAATGTGTTGCTGCTTACCCGAATGGAACTGGAAACCGCCGCGAACGAGAATCCGTTTCCGGAAGCGGTGTCGGAGCCAAAGTCATTGCATCTCGCGTTTCTTGCGGCGCCCCCGGTCAACGCCGATCTCGATGGCCTGAGCGCAATCAAGCGCGGTGACGAGGCATTTGAAATCATTGGCAAAACATTTTATCTCCACACGCCTGCCGGCATCGGCCAATCAAAATTGGCGGCGCGCTACGAAAAACTGTTGGGTGTGCCCGCCACTGCGCGCAACTGGAACACGGTGCTGAAGGTATTGGAGATGTCGGCGCAAATGAAATAGGAAACTTGCAACGAAGCCTTTTTCTTCGATCAGAACGTGCCCCCGGTTTTTTCCGGGGACGAAATCGCTTTTGCGCGGTCACCTGAACGGCAGACATCCGAAATTGCGTGCAACAGCGTCTTTCGTCTTACGCGCGCACTAATTTTCCTCTGAGCAACGCACCAATTTCCGTCAATGGCACCACCGTCGCTTTATCATCGCGCCGATGCTGGTACTCGACGTTACCGTCTTTCAATCCTCGATCACCCACCGTGACGCGATGCGGCACCCCGATCAATTCCCAATCGGCGAACATCACGCCCGGACGCTCGCCGCGATCATCGAGTACCGCGTCGATGCCGACCCCAATTAACTCCATGTACAGATTGTCCGCCGCGTTTTTCACGCCTTCGTTACGGTCATAGCCCAGCGGGCAGATCACCACCGAAAACGGCGCGATGGCGTCCGGCCAGATGATGCCTTTGGCGTCGTGATTTTGTTCGATTGCGGCACCGAGCAGGCGCGTCACGCCGATGCCATAGCAGCCCATGATCATTGGCTGGTTTTGGCCCGCCTCATTGGCAAACATCAGCTTCATCGATTCCGGGTAGGGAAGTCCGGCAAAAACATGGCCAACTTCGATGCCGCGCTGCACCGCCAATACGCCTTTGCCGTCCGGCGAAGGATCGCCCGCGACCACCTTGCGAATGTCCGCCACCTGTGCCGGCACCGGCAGATCGCGGCCCCAATTGACGCCGGTTAAATGGAAATCGGTTTCATTGGCACCGCAAACGAAATCGCTCATGTTGGCCACCGTGCGATCAGCAACAATATAGACCGGTTTTTTGGTGCCGAGCGGGCCGAGGTAGCCGGGCGGGCAACCAAAGTGCTCAACGATTTCGGCTTCGGTCGCGAAGCGAAAACCCGCTTTCAAGCCGTCGATTTTTCCGGCCTTGATCTCGTTTAATTCATGATCGCCACGAATCAACAGCAACCAGATTTGCACACCGGTGACGTTGCCCTCCTTGTCGAGTGGTTCGGTGGCGAGCACGATCGATTTCACCGTGCGTTGAAGCGCGATACCGAGCAACGCGGCGACATCCTCGCATTTTGCCTTGCCGGGCGTGGGTGACTTTGACATGGCCTGATTCGGCTGGCCGCGCGTGGATGTCAAGGCCAGCGCCTCGGCCATTTCCACGTTGGCGGCGTAGTCGGAAGTCGGGCAGTACGCCAATGCATCTTCACCGGTATCGGCGATCACCTGAAATTCGTGGCTGGCCTTGCCGCCGATGTTGCCGGTGTCCGCCCGCACCGCGCGGAACACGAGGCCCATGCGGGTAAAAATTCGTTCATAGGCCTGGTACATCGCTTGATAGCTTTGCAAGGCACCGGCCTCGTCCTTGTCGAACGAATACGCATCCTTCATGGTGAATTCACGCCCCCGCATGACGCCGAAACGCGGACGGCGTTCATCGCGGAATTTGGTTTGGATGTGATAAAAATTGACCGGCAACTGCTTGTGGCTGTTGATTTCGTTGCGCGCGATGTCAGCGATCACTTCCTCGGAAGTCGGCTGGACGATGAAATCGCGCCCGTGGCGGTCCTTGATGCGCAGCAGTTCCGCGCCGTATTCGTCCCAACGGCCGGTTTCCTGCCAAAGTTCGGCAGGCTGAATCACCGGCATCAGCAGTTCCACCGCACCGGCTGCGTTCATTTCCTCGCGAATGATGTTCTCGATCTTGCGTATTGAACGCAGGCCCATCGGCATATAGGTGTAGATACCGGCGGCGAGCTTCTTGATCATGCCCGCACGCATCATGAGTTGCTGAGAAACCACGTCGGCGTCGGCCGGTGCTTCACGCAAAGTGGACAGAAAAAATTTTGATAAGCGCATGATTTATTGTAAGTTTTTGTGAATTTACCGATCGATAACAGGAAACATTTTACACGCCGCCGGAACTCTGATGCCTGTTCACCCATCTCAATTTGTGAAAGAATTACTTTAACTACAGATTTGGAAGGGCACGGCCATGATCGACCGAGATGGTTATCGCCCGAACGTCGCTATCGTCCTTTGCAATGCGAAGAACGAGGTGTTTTGGGGTAAGCGCATCAAGGAACACGCGTGGCAGTTTCCGCAGGGTGGCATCAAAATGGGCG
>JANLQC010000417.1:0-2860 GCA_031367575.1 Betaproteobacteria bacterium
TCGAAACGATCCAGCCACGGCAATGCCTATTTCACCGGCTTTGGCAAAACCAAGCGCATCGTGTTTTTTGATACCTTGATCGAGCGCCTGACGCCCACCGAAATTGAAGCGGTGCTCGCCCATGAACTCGGCCATTTCAAGCGCAAACACATTGTCAAAATGATCATTGGCCAGTTTGCGTTGACCTTGGTCGTACTTGCATTGATGGGTTGGGTGATCGACAAGCCGTGGTTCTACGCGGGCCTGGGTTTCCCGCTCAATGGTGCCGAGCCGCCGGTCGCGGTATCGCTGCTGTTATTTTTTTTGGCGCTGCCGGTGTTCACGTTTTGGCTCACGCCCGTTGCAAGCCTGATTTCGCGCAAGCACGAGTTCGAGGCGGACGCCTATGCCGTTGCCCAAACGCGCGCCGATGATCTCGTCACCGCACTGGTCAAACTCTATCGCGATAACGCAACTACCTTGACCCCCGACCCGCTGCATTCGGCCGTCTATGATTCGCATCCACCCGCCTCGATCCGCATTGCGCATTTGAAAGCAATGGCCACTTGAAGGTGGCGAATACAAAAGGTGAATTCATGACGCTATCCCAAATGAAATGCGTTCCCGGCGGGCAGGCCAACGCCCTGTCCGACGCGGCACTCGCCGGGCATCTCGCGATGCTGCCCGATTGGGCGCGTGTCGGCCACACCATCACCAAGACATTCGTATTCAAGAACTATCACCAAACGATCGCGTTCGTGAACGCCTCCGCGTGGGTCTCGCACCGCGAAGATCACCATCCCGATTTGTCGGTCCATTACAACAAATGCGTCGTTGCCTATTCGACCCACGACGCCGGCGGCATCACCCTCAACGATTTCATTTGCGCGGCGAAACTCGACGCGCTGTTCAGCCTCTGATGAAGGCATTGGTCACCGGCGATTTCGGTCGCGAATATCTGGCCGAACTTGCAGACCGCACACAACTCGTGTGCGTGCGCAAGGGCAAGAAACAGGATGTCGCGTGTGGTGACGAAGTCGAGGTCAGCATCACCAGCCCCGGCCACGCGCGCATCGACGCCATTCATGAGCGCCGCAACGTGCTGTTCCGCACCGACGCATGGCGGCAAAAAACGCTGGCCGCCAACATTGATCAAGCCATCGTCATCGTCGCACCTCGCCCCACATTCAGCGAAACGTTTCTCTACATGTGCCTGGTCGCGTGCGATGCCGCACAAATCGCGCCGATTATCATGCTGAACAAAAAGGACCTGCCCGAATTTGAAGCGGCCCGCAAGAGCCTCGCGCATTTGGAAGAAATTGGTTACGACGTGTTGCCGATGTCGGCCAAGTTCGATATCGAGCCGCTGCGCGCGTATCTGCAAGGCAAGACCACGTTGCTGGTCGGCCAATCCGGCATGGGCAAATCACGCACGGTGAATAATCTGGTGATGCGCGACGTGGCCAAGGAAGGCGAGATTTCCGAGGCGCTCGATTCCGGCAAACACACCACCACCTACACGCGTCTTTATCACCTCGATGAGGAATCGAGCATCATGGATTCGCCCGGCCTGCAATCGTTCGGCCTGTTTCACTTGAACGACGATGACATCGCCTTTGCGATGCCCGAATTCCGGCCCTTTATTGGCACCTGCAAATTCAACAATTGCCTGCATTTGACCGAGCCGGGCTGCGCGGTGATCAAAGCGGTGGAGCAGAAAAAAATCCACCCGCCGAGGATGGCGTTTTATCAGGCGTTGATTGAGCAATCGCAGGAACTGCGGGTTTCGCATCCGGATTGGAAGAACAAGTCCTAGAAATTGAAATCCGCGCTGATGGCGTATTTCAAGGCGCTGCCAGAGCCCCGTCGGCCACGACCGCCCAAAAACCCGGCTGATCCTTACCCGCGCCCAGGGAACTTCGCGATCTGCAAGAGCTCGAATCAATTCCATCGACTGGTGATCGCCCTCCACGTGGCACAGCGTTCTATGACTTGAATTAGAACAAGAAACACTATGCGCATATTCGTTTCCAGACTCAGATTTGTTTTGACGCTGAGCGTCGCCTGCATAATGATTTTGGCGGGCTGCGGGGGTGGTAACTCGACGCCGACCAATGCCACTGCGCCGCCAGTGCTGCAAGTCGTGACATTCACGCTCATCCCCGCGCGCGTGGTCCGCAGTGCTTTGTGTGAAGACGAAATTACCGGTCTCGGTGGCTGCGTGGGCATTAACCAGCAGGCGGAAATGCCGCGCATCATTGCCCAGAATCAGCAGGTGCCGACCGACCCGGCGGTGATCCCCTTCATGCGCCGAACCGGTTCGAGCGGTGACGTGCATACCGCGCAGGCGACCGGCACGCTCTACGAAATAGACAATCACTCGTTCGCGCAGACCAAAGCGGGCTCTGCTGAAATCGGCTTCCACGTCAATGGAATTGACTTATCCACCGCCATACCCGCCACCAGCGTAAATCCCCTCTACCAATTCACGACCACGCCGCCCCCTCAGGGTGAGGCCGACCGGCGCATCATGCCGTGGCGAGACGCCGTGATTCGCGATGTCGAGTTGTCATTCGAACTGACCGTCAAGACGATGCAGCGTGCGAACGCGCTGGGCTACGCGCAGAGTCATCCGGTAATTGAACTCATCGACACCAGAAGCCGGCGCAATTTTTATATCACCATTGCGGCGGCGGCAGTGTTGCCATTACCCACCACACCGGAGACGGATTTTTATGCGAAAGATTTCGGCGTCGGCAATGCGATAGTCTCGACCGTCTTCCGCGACAACCCGGGATTTGGCGTACGGCTTTCCGGCACGTCATTTTCATGTAACACGCTCAACAATCCGAACGCATGTCCGGCGCTGCCGATGACTTTC
>JANLQC010000423.1:0-1519 GCA_031367575.1 Betaproteobacteria bacterium
TTCCGAGCGCACGCCGAGTGCGAGCGACAGCGCATCGATCATGATCGATTTTCCCGCGCCGGTTTCGCCGGTGAGGGTCGTAAAGCCGTTCTCGAAATCAAGTTCGAGATTATCGACGATGACGAAATCACGGATGACTAGGGAGCGGAGCATGTTTGGCGGGGGTTGTCGATAAAGAAAAACGTTATCCAGATATTTCCTTGCAATCGACGAGATTCTTCGCGATGCTCAGAATGACAGCAATTTTCATGACGTGCGCTCGTTCCAATGCAGCTTGGTACGCAGCATCGCGAAATAGGAATACCCCAGCGGATGCAGCAATCGTAACGGCCGGGTGTGTGCGCGCACCACGACAATGTCATCGGTGGCCGGATCGAAATAGGATTGCACATCGAAATTGACGCGCGCATTCAAGCCGCGCAATAATTTCACGCGCACTTCGGACGTCGAGGAAATGGCGATGGGCCGATTCGACAAGGTATGTGGCGAAATCGGCACCAATGAAATGGCCGGCAACCCCGGTTGCAAAATCGGGCCGCCGCTCGATAGTGCATACGCGGTCGAGCCGGTCGGTGTGGCGATAATGAGGCCGTCGGCGCGCGCCGAATAGACGAATTCGCCGTTCACTTCGACAGCGAATTCGATCATCGTGCCCATCGCACCGCGGCTCACCACCACATCATTCAATGCGACGGAACGAAATATCGATTCACCGGCGCGAATGATTTCCGCTTCGAGCAGGATGCGCTGTTCTTCGTTGTATTTGCCATCGAGCAAATCCGACAGTGTCGAGACTGCGGCATCGGCAGAAATATCGGTGAGGAAACCGAGATGGCCCAAGTTGATGCCCACCAGCCGCACGCCATGGCGTGCCACCACCCGCGCGACACCGAGCCTGGTGCCGTCGCCGCCGACCGCGATGGCGAGATCGGCACCTTCGATCAACTCATCCAAGGGCTCGCGTGCGGCCTCCTCGCTAGTTCGCGCGGCAGCCGGTTCGGCGGTGCGCGTTTGCAAGCGCACGGCAATGCCGCGCCGGTTCAACAGGTCGATGAGGATATTGAGGGGCGAACTCAATCCCTGCCCATTCGGCTTGGCGATGATCGCGACGGTTTTGAAATCGATGGGCATGAAGACGAATTAAATCATAGGATGGACTGGTGAAACAGACGCGTGCGCGACAAAGCTGCTGGCGAGCGGCCGACGAGCGGTAGGTGAGCGGTCGGTGAGCGGTCGGCGCGGCGATTTTGATCAAGAATGCAACAACGCCGCAATCGCCGCACACAGGAACGCTTTTTTTTGCCACAATGGTTGCCATGCTTTCCGACCGCGCTCAGACACTGCTCAAGTTCCTTGTCGAACGCTATATTGCCGACGGCCAGCCGGTCGGCTCGCGCGCACTGTCCAAATTTTCCGGGATGGAATTGTCGCCGGCCTCGATCCGCAACGTGATGGCGGATCTGGAGGAGATGGGATACATCGCGAGCCCGCACACCTCGGCCGGGCGCATCCCCACGCC
>JANLQC010000515.1:0-3714 GCA_031367575.1 Betaproteobacteria bacterium
CCCCGGATTTAGTCCGGGGCCTAAGTTTGTGAGTCAGTTGCGTCGTTTGAAGAGGATAATTTGTCCGCCACAGAAATTGGGCCCCGGACTAAATCCGGGGCGACAGCGGAAATATTGCATGCGTCATGAACGCATTGTCCATCACCCGGCCACTGCCGCCGCCAACGCCTCGCCAAATGTTTTCGCCGCCGGATAGTGAATCGCCGCGTAAATCGCGAACGCCATTGCGGCGGCAAATACGATGGCAAACGGCCACCATGTTTTCTTGACGACGCCCATCACCCAGCCATTTTTGTCCTGCTGCCTGGATGCACCGGCGAGACCACCCGCGAGCGTGGCACCAAATACGGCTTCGCCCAAAATATCGGGCGCGAACCAGACGATGTAACCCGACAGCAACAGCACCGAACAGACCAGCAACAACGCGAGGACGATGAGCACAATCGCTTCCCCATCGAGATCAAAAAAATCACCGAACTTGCTGCCGATGTTGCCAAAGGTATCGCTCACACCTCCACTTGGTGCAGGCACGCTGGGAGACGGATTGCCGACAAACGATTGCATGGAATTGGCGTCAACCCAATCTCCGCTGGCACCTCCGCCATCAAACGAACCACCGCCGCTGCCAACGACGTCCGGCGCATCAAAACCTCCGGCACCACCGCCGCCGCCAAGGTTCACGATATCGAGTGTGTCGCCACCATCGACCCGCGAGTTGGCATTGCTGCTGGTGCCGCCGTTGCCATCACCTCGACGAAACGAAAGATATTGCAGCCACAGCCACACGCCCGCCAAAAATGTCAGGTACGAAAACGTGATTGCCACGGGGTATCGCAACCACATCTGCCCAACGCCCCAATGCAACAATAACCAATTGCCCAGCATCGCCGCAAATCCAGCGCTCATGAGAATCAGCGACATGTGAAAGCGCGTGTAGAAGCGCTGGATCAGGTATTTCTTGACACGGGCGCGTAATTGATCTTCGGGACCGTTCAGTTCTTCTTTCGGTTTGGGTTTTTTTGACTTGGCCACGATCAATCAACGTCGATCATTTTCACGCGCGGCGCCACCGCACAAAAAAGCTCATAGGCCACCGTGCCCGCCGCATGCGCGACTTCATCGGCGGGCAGACCTTCGCCCCACAACGTGACGGGCGCGCCGATGTGGACATGCGGCATGTCGGTGATATCCGCGACCAGCATATCCATCGATACCCGGCCCACCGTGCGGGTACGTTTGCCGCCCACCATGATCGGTGAGCCGCGATCATTGTCACCGGGGGCGTGGCGTGGATAACCGTCCGCGTAACCACACGCAACGATGCCGACACGCATGCGTTTTTTTGCCGTATATAAACCAGCATAGCCAACTTTGTCGCCGCGCTCCAGCGTTTGGATGCCGATGATTTCACTGCGCAAGGTCATCACCGGATTGAGGCCCAATGCGGCGGCGGACTGTTCCGCGAACGGTGATGAACCGTAGAGCATGATGCCGGGACGCACCGATTGAAAATGAGTTTCCGGATTGCGCAGTGTTGCGGCGGAATTGGCGACAGAGCGTGGCAGCGATGCGCCATTGGCGGCGTAGACCGTATCGACGAATCGCTTCAATGCATCCTTCACGCCGTCCGCACCATCGGCACCATCGGCACCATCCGCACCATCTGCGCTGGCGAAATGCGTCATCAGCGCAATATCACCAATCAAACCTTTCTGTTGCATTGACTGCGCCTTGTGCAACGCAGCCGCATAGCGATCCGCCGGGAAGCCGAGACGATTCATGCCCGAATTCATTTTCAGATAAACATTTAGCGGAACCGTCGGGCGCTGCTGCGTGAGCATTTCCATCTGTGTATCGCTGTGAACCGTCATCATCAATTGATGTTGGCCGTAGACGGGAATTTCATCTTTCCCGAACAATCCTTCGAGCATCAGGATTGGTTGCTCGATGCCGATTTTTCGCAGCATGGCGGCACTATCGAGTTCCAGGGTCGCGAAGGCATCGGCATCATGCAATGCGCGCGCGACGCGTTCTATGCCGTGGCCATAGGCGTTGGCTTTGACGACGGCGAACACCTGCGACTGCGGCGCAAGACGCTTGGCAAAATGATAGTTGTGACGAAGGGCGGAGGCCGAGATTTCGGCGCGGATCGGGCGGGTCATTTATGTATTGCGAAAATCATGTTTCTGATTTTCCCCTCCTTTTTTTCTCTGGCCTTCCCCTCCCTTTTTAAAGGGAGGATGGGAGGGATTTTCAGTCGCCACGAGAACCGGCTGCAGGTCTTTTTGTCCCCACGCATCCACCACAATTTTGCTAATACCCGGCCGACCCCGCATAATTTTCAAAGCGCGTGTTCTGACCGACAAAGGTTAGTTTCACCATACCAATCGGCCCGTTACGCTGCTTGCCGATGATGATTTCGGCCGCGCCTTTGTCGGCACTTTCCGGGTTGTAGACTTCGTCGCGATAAATGAACAGGATCACGTCAGCGTCTTGTTCGATGGCACCGGATTCGCGCAAGTCGGACATGACGGGGCGCTTGTTGGGGCGTTGCTCAAGTGAACGATTTAACTGTGACAACGCCACCACCGGTACCTTTAATTCCTTGGCGAGCGCTTTCAGCGAGCGCGAAATTTCGGAAATTTCTGTCGCGCGATTCTCCCCTGCCGACGAAGAGGCCGACATCAATTGCAGGTAATCGACCACGATCATGCCGAGGCCACCGTATTGCCGCCACATGCGACGTGCGCGCGCGCGAAGCTCAAGTGCATTCAGCGCCGCACTCTCATCGACCTGAATCGGCGCGTCATTTAATTTGGCCACTGCCTGACTGAGGCGATCCCAATCGCGGCCATCGAGCCGGCCGGTGCGCAGGCGTTGCTGATCGACCTTTGAAACCGAACTCAAAAAACGACCGGCGATTTGCGTGCCGCCCATTTCCATCGAGAAAATCAGCACCGGCAACCCGAGGCTGAGCGCGACGTGTTCCGCCATGTTGAGCGCGAACGCGGTTTTGCCCATCGAGGGGCGTCCGGCAACAATCACCAGATCACCCGGCTGCATGCCGGAAGTTTTTTCATCCAAATCGACGAAGCCGGTGGCAACACCGGTGACGGCCGAGGGATTTTTGGAAAGCTCATCGAGCCGCGTCATTACATCCGATAGCAAACCTGACATCGACAGGAAGCCCTGCCCTTGCTTGCGGCCCATTTCGGCAATATCAAAAACTTTTTTCTCGGCCTCGTCGAGCAACTGGCGCGCTTCGCGGCCATTCGGTGTGTAGGCCGCATCGGCGATTTCCTCACCCACGCGCGCGAGGCGGCGGGTGATGGCGCGTTCGCGCACGATCTCGGCGTAAAGGCGGATATTGACGGCACTCGGCGTGCCTTCGGACAGGCTTTGCATGTAGCCGATGCCGCCCACTCCCTGCAATTCGCCGGCCAGCTGCAATGACTCGGCCGTCGTAAGCACATCGGCCGGTTTGTTGTTTTCAATCAGCTTTGAGATATGCCGATAGATGCGGCGATGATCGTCGCGGTAGAAATCTTCATCGCTGACGATGTCACCGACGCGATCCCAAGCCTCGTTGTTCAGCAGCAAGCCACCGAGTACTGATTGCTCAGCCTCGATTGAATGCGGCGGCAGTTTGAGCGACGATATTTGCGTTTCCCCGGAGTCCGGGGAATACATCGACAGGTGGTTGGGATTGGCGGC
>JANLQC010000519.1:0-3777 GCA_031367575.1 Betaproteobacteria bacterium
CTGCGCTCAGGATGACAATTTTTTTGAATTGAAATTTGATCGGGTTTTCCCACTTGCGTCACCTCGATAATTACCGCGTTTGTCCGGCGCATTCTTTCCAAAGCAACATTCACGACCATCCATGAACATCGACTACTCCCCCGAAGAACACGCCTTCCGCACCGAAGTAAAATCCTTCCTCGCCAGAAATCTGCCCGACGACATTCGCCGCAAAATGCTCGGCGGAAAACGCAATGTCCGGGACGACTTCATGCGTTGGCAACGCATCCTGTTCGACCACGGCTGGGGCGGCCCCTATTGGCCGAAAGCATACGGCGGTACCGGCTGGAATCAGACCGAAGTATTCATCTTTGAAAAAGAATGTGCGGAGGCCGGCGCACCCGGATTGATTTCCTTCGGCCAGAAAATGTTGGGCCCGGTGTTGATGGCCTTCGGCTCGCCCGAACAGAAAGCGCAGCACCTGCCGCGAATTTTGCGCGGCGATGATTTCTGGTGTCAGGGATATTCGGAGCCGGGTTCGGGTTCAGACTTGGCCTCACTCAAGACCAAAGCCGAACGGGTGGGCGACAAGTACCTCGTCAACGGCCAAAAAATCTGGACCACGCAAGCCCAATTCGCCGACTGGATTTTTTGTCTGGTACGCACCGCAACCGAAGGCCGCCCGCAACAGGGCATTTCATTTCTGTTGATCAACATGAAAACCCCCGGCGTCAGCGTGCGCCCGATCATCATGCTCGATGGCGAACACGAAGTGAACGAGGTGTTCTTCGACAACGTTGAAGTGCCCGCCACCAATCTGGTCGGCGAAGAAAACAAGGGTTGGACCTGCGCAAAATTTCTGCTCTCGCACGAGCGCACCGGCTTGAATCTGGTTGCGGTGGGCAAATTACTGATGCGCCGCTTGAACAAGATCGCGCGCGAAGAAATGGCCGATGGCAAGCCCTTGATCGACGACCTTCGCTTTCGTGATCGCTTGGCACAATGCGAAATGGAATTGATGGCGCATGAAATGACGTTGCTGCGCACACTGGCGGCGATGGCGAAAAGCGGCGCGCCGGGGCCTGAAGCATCCATTCTGAAAATTCGTGGCACGGAAATTTGTCAGGCCATTTTTGAGTTGACTTTGTATGCGTGCGGCCCGGAAGCCCTGGCCGACTTGCCCGAAGCGCTCGATCCGGATTGGCAGGGTGATGCGATCGGGGCAACTTACACGCCGATGGCGGCGGGTGATTATTTCAACATGCGCAAGCTCAGCATTTTCGGCGGCTCAAATGAAATTCAGCGAAACATTGTCGCTCAGCATGTGCTGGGTTTGTAACCAAGCCGGGAACTGAAATGGAATTTTCTCTCTCTGAAGAACAGCAGCAACTCAAGGATTCGCTGCGACGCTATCTCGATAAAACCTACACGTTTGAATCGCGTCGCCAGCAGTTGAAAGCGGGCGCGCCTGCCCGCGACAAACACTGGCAGGCGTTCGCCGAATTTGGCTTGTTGGGCATTGGCATGCCGGAACAATTCGGCGGGCTTGGCGCAACCGATAACTCGGCCGAAGATACGATGGTGGTGATGGAATGCGTTGGCCGCTCGCTAGTGGTCGAGCCGTATTTGTCCACGGTGGTATTGTGCGGTGGTCTGTTGCGTGATCATGGGTCTGCGGAACAACGCAAACAGCATCTGCCGGAAATGGTCGCGGGCAACAAGACCATGGCGCTTGCCGTGCATGAACGCACCGGGCGCTATCAATTTCGTCATGTCGCCGCCACCGCACGGCGCGATGGCGATGCTTATGTGTTGAACGGCGGCAAGTCCGTCACGCTGCACGGTGCCACTGCCGATACGCTGATCGTTTCCGCCCGGACCCGTGGCGCAACCGGTGACGAACACGGCATCTCGCTGTTTCTCGTCGGCAACAATGCGGCGGGGCTCAGCACAAGAAATTATCCGACCTTTGATGGCCACCAAGCGGCGCAGATTGAATTGAACAATGTGCGCGTTTCGATTGACGCGTTGGTTGGATCCGAGAGCAACGGTTTCCCTGCCATCGAACTCGCCATCGGCCACGGCATCGCCGCGCTGTGTGCGGAAGCGGTCGGTGCGATGGACGCATTGATCGAACAGACGCTCGAATACCTGAAAACGCGCAAGCAATTCGGTGTTGCCATCGGCACCTTTCAGGCGCTGCAACATCGCATGGTCGACATGTTTATCGCCGCCGAGCAGGCGCGTTCAATGACTTTGCTCGTAACACTCAAGGTGAATGCGCAAAATATCCATGAGCGCCGCCGGGTGATTGCCGCCGCCAAATCGCTGGTGGGACAGTCAGCGCGGCTGGTGGGGCAACAGGCGGTGCAATTGCATGGTGGCATGGGGGTGACCGATGAGTTGCCGATCAGCCACTATTTCAAACGCCTGACGGCCATTGATTTGATGTTTGGCGACGCGCATTATCATCGCGGGCGGCTGGGCGAGCTGTTGGCGGCCGAACAATAACCATGCATTACCAACGCCGTGACCCCGGCATCTAATTTTGTAACCCCACTTTGGCCTCGACATCCCAACCCTACCTGCCGCGCCGCGAAAGCACCAGCCACTTCATCGATGTGCGCGGCCTTCGCTATCATGTCCGACAATGGTCAGTCGATGGCGGCACAACGCAGCCGCCGCTGGTAATGTTGCATGGCTTCATGGATGTGGCGGCCTCTTTTCAATTTGTGATCGATGCGCTGCCTGCTGATCGAACCGTACTTGCATTGGATTGGCGCGGTTTTGGTTTGACCGAATCGCCGCGCGTTGATAGCTACTGGTTTGCTGATTATCTGGGGGATCTCGACGGCGTGCTGGATCACTTTTCTCCCAATGTGCCAGTTGATCTGCTTGGCCACAGCATGGGTGGCAACATCGCCATGGTCTATGCCGGCGTGCGTGCCGGGCGAGTCCGCAAGCTCATCAATCTCGAAGGATTTGGCCTGCCCGATTCCTCGCCTGCCGATGCACCACGGCGTTATCGCAAATGGCTCGATCAACTGAAGACACCGCAGCGTTTGCGCAGTTACGCCCCGCTCGATGCGGTCGCGGATCGCCTGCGACAAAACAACCCGCGATTGCCTGCCGACAAAGCGCAATGGCTCGCGTCGCATTGGTCGCGTCAGGAGGCGGACGGTCAATGGCATATCCTCTGCGACACCGCGCACAAACGCACCAACCCGATTCTCTACCGTGAAGCGGAGGCGTTGGCCTGCCGTGAGGAGATCCATGCGCCCACATTGTGGGTTGAAGGAGCGCAGACGACCTTGCTTGATTTGTATGGTGGCCGCTATCCGCGGGAAGAATGGGACAAACGTCTCGCCGCGCTGCCAAACATCGAACGTGACGTGCTCGACAATTGCGGCCACATGTTGCATCACGATCAGCCGGTGGCATTGGCCGCGCGCATCGCGAAATTTTTGCGTTAGCCGTCAATTGAAAAACGGATTGCTATTGGCCGGCCCGCGATACGCAAGGCACTTCTTCCTTTTTTGAAGGAGCAAGTGCTTTGAAATCGACCGCGCGGTCAATCACAACGCAACTTTAAGCCATCAGCGGGTTTTACCAAAGGAAACGCGATGAACATCAATGTATCGACTGAAAACAATGTCACGACGATTGCCATTGATCGCATCGAAAAAAAGAATGCGCTCAACGGCGCGATGTACGCGGCGATGGCCGCGGCACTGGTGGCCGCAAATCTGGACGCAACAATTCGCGCGGTGTTGATCACCGGCCGGCCGGAAATTTTCA
>JANLQC010000655.1:0-3484 GCA_031367575.1 Betaproteobacteria bacterium
GCCGCATTGAAAGCGATGTTGCCCTGGCTTACTGCACATGTGGAAGAAGCGCGCGCGGAAATGGGCGATGATTTCTGGCCTTATGGATTTGAAAAAAATCAGGCGACGCTCGATACGTTTCTGCGTTATTCGTTTGAGCAGGGATTGTCAAAACGCAAGTTATGCCCGATAGATTTGTTCGCGCCGGAAACGCTTGAAGCCTTCAAGATTTGATGGAATTTTGCGCATGAACGACAGCATTCCTGAAAAAAAACCCCATACCATCCTTGATCATCAGTTCGGCGAAAATTTCCATCACTCGCACGATGATGAAGATGGCGCGGATCACGACCATGACGATTTCGCCGACGATGGCTCAATCGAAAGCAATCCGATCTGGATCGCCGACCATGTCACGCTGGTGAGCGTTGGCATCGACATAGGATCGTCTGGCACACAGGTGGTGTTTTCGCGATTGGCCCTGCGGCGCCGTGGCGAGGACTTGTCCAGCCGCTACATGGTTGAATCGCGCGAAACGATCTTTCAATCGCCGGTGGCATTGACGCCGTATCAAAGCGAAACATTGATCGACGAACATGCACTTGGCGCGATTATCGATCAAGCCTATACGGATGCAAAACTTCATCCCGACGACATCGATGCCGGTGTTGTCATCCTGACGGGCGAGGCATTGCGGCGTGAAAATGCCGAGCGCATTTCGGCCGTGGTGGCGGAGCAGGGCGGCGAATTTGTGTGCGCATCGGCCGGCCATCACATGGAGGCGATGCTGGCCGCCTATGGTTCCGGTGCCGCCAAGGCATCGCACGATAGCGGCAAGCGAATTCTCAATATCGATATCGGTGGCGGTACCACCAAACTGGCGCTGGTTGAGCGCGGCAAAGTGTTGAACACGGCTGCGGTGCATATCGGTGGCAGGCTGCTGGTGGTCGATGGAGAAAGCCGCCTCGTGAGGCTCGATCCCACCGGAAGAATTCACGCGAAACTGGCGGGTTTTGATTGGAAACTGGGCGATGTCGTAACGCGCGAGCAAATGGCGGCGGTCGCCGACGGGATGGCCAATTCATTGCTGGTCGCCATTTGCGGTGACGAATTGCCCGAAGCCGTTGCCGACCTTTATCTCACCGACAGGCTGTCCCACCTGGGCGCGATTTCCGGCGTGATGTTCTCAGGCGGGGTTGCGGAATATGTCTACGACCGCGAACCGCGCGACTTTGGCGATCTTGGCAAACTGTTGGGGACGGCGCTGCGGCGGAAACTCGATTCCGGCGGATTCCCATGGGAAGTGCTGCCCGCTGGTGAGTGCATCCGTGCAACGGCGCTGGGTGCATCCGAATACAGCGTTCAGTTGAGTGGCAACACGACCTACATTTCCAGTCCGGCGGAATTGCTGCCAAGACGCAATTTGCAGGTGCTCACGCCGCCCTGTGAATTCCGCGAGGAGGTCATTTCAGCCGACGTGGCGGCGGCGATCAAGCGCCACCATCATGCCTTCGACCTGGTCGAGGGGGCCGTCGAGGTTGCATTGGCGTTTCGCTGGCAGGGAGCGCCTTCGTATCCACGCATCCATGCTTTCGCCCAAGGCATTGTGGAGGGCATGGAAAACACGCTGGCACGCGGTGCCCCACTGTTCATTGTGCTTGATGGCGATATCGCGCAGACCATGGGGAAATTATTGCGCGAGGAGCTAGAGATAACCAGCGAGTTGCTGGTGATCGATGGTGTGACACTATGGGATTTTGATTACATCGATCTGGGGAGAATTCGCATGCCTTCATTGACTGTGCCGGTGACGGTAAAGTCACTGGTGTTCAACGAAGATCCCCGCGCGTTGCGCAGACATCAGCAGGTGACCGGAAAAGGACATGGACATGGACAGGTGCATGGGCCGGGACACGGCCACGGTCATGAATCCGGGCCACACCATCATCATCACGATGACAAAGGGCACGGACATGAATAATCTTGTCTCACCGGATTTTGGTATCGCCAGGCACCTGCGGGGCGCGTTGGCGCGAGCGATATGCGCGATAAGCGTGATCGGGGCCAGTCTGATTCCGCTCTCAGTCGAAGCAATTGAAGCGAACCGCGAGGTGACGTCGGCAGCCGAACTAAACGGCACGGATCGCGGCGAGCGATTGCTCGCGAAAGCGCGCGTCGAGGGCACGCTTAATCTCTACGCTACCATGGGGCAGGAACAAATTGCGGCGCTGGTGTCTGAATTCGAGAAGAAGTACGGAATCAAAGTGAACATTTGGCGCGCCAATTCCGAGAGTGTGTTGCGGCGCGCCGTTACCGAAGCGAAGGGCGGTCGATTTGAGGTCGATGTGATCGAGTCGAACGGCTTTGAACTGGAGTCGCTGCATATCGAACAGTTGGCCCAGCCGATCAATACACCATTCGCCGCGCAGATGATTGCCGAGGCACAGCCCGCGCACCGTGAATGGATCGGCAATCGCGCCAATTTGTTTGTGTTTGCCTATAACTCGCAGAAGGTCAATCGCGACGAGTTGCCGAAATCGTATGCGGACTTGCTGGACCCTCGCTGGAAAGGGAGGCTTGCCGCCGAATCAGACAATATCGACTGGTTTTTCACAGTCGGCCAGGCGCTTGGTGAGGAACGTGCGGTCAAATTGTTCAGTGAAATCGTGCGGGTCAACGGTGTGCAGTTGCGCAAAGGCCACCCATTGCTTGCGAGCCTCGCGGCATCGGGCGAAGTCACTGCCGTGACCGCAACATACAATTATTTCATCGACAAGTTGCGCAAGGAAAAAGCCGCGCCGGTCGCTTGGGTGGCGGTTACCCCGGCAGTTGCGCGCATCAGCGGATTGGCGCTTTCGCGTCGTGCGCCTCACCCGTACGCCGCGATGTTGTTTATCGATTTCATGCTGACCGACGCGCAGCGCATGCTGCCGACGATGGATCTGATTCCGGCGCGGCGATCCGAGAAGGGCCTGCCGGCGGGGGTCGATTGGAAATTTGTGAACCCCTCAGAACTAGTTAAGCAAAGTGAAAAATGGAGCCGACTTTATCAGCAAGTTTTCGCGGGTGCCGCGCGATGAAGCGATCGCCAAGCAGGATGGGTGCAGTTGAAATGTCACGGAGGCGGCAATGGGTACAGGGCAGACAACTCAACAACTGAAGCAATCGCTGGCCGATGCGATTTTGATGATGGAACGTGCCGGCATCATCGATTTCAACGGCCATTTCAGCGCGCGTCTGCCGGGCACTGACTTCATGCTGATCAATTCCGGCAAATCGGTACGTAGCGCGCTGACGGCGGCCGACATCATCACCATCGATATGGACGGAAAACCGGTTGAAGGCGCCGATGTTCCGCCGATGGAATTTCACATTCATGCTGAAATCTATCGGTGTCGATCCGATGTGCATTCCGTGGTGCATACCCATCCGCTTTATTCGACTTTATTCACGATGGCCGGAAAACCAATCTTGCCGGTGATCATGCAAGCCGCCGTGTTGGGCG
>JANLQC010000003.1:0-4922 GCA_031367575.1 Betaproteobacteria bacterium
CACCGGCAGCAGCGTGAGGCCGATGCGTGTCGCATTCGCCGCCGCCATGATGCGTTCCGCCATTTCGACCGGCCTCGCGTATTCGGCACCTTTTTCGTCGCGATGCAGGTAGTGAAATTCGACTACGCTGGTATAGCCCGATTTCAGCATTTCGATATACAACTGTGTGGCGATGGCTTCGTTGTCGTCCGGCGTGATGCGTGCGAGGAATCGGTACATCAACTCGCGCCACGCCCAAAAATTGTCGCCACCGGGGCCGGATTGCTCGGTGAGCCCCGCCATCGCGCGCTGGAACGCGTGTGAATGCACATTGCACATGCCGGGTATCAACGGCCCCGCGACGCGCTCAGCGCCGTCGGCCGAGGCGTCGCTTGCCACCGACTTGATCAATCCGCTTTCGACTTCTATGCGCACATTTTTGCGCCAGCCTTCCGGCAGCAGCGCGTCGGTCGCGAACAATCGGGTAATGGTCATGCGCCACTCAACGCGCAATATTGTGAAACCATTTCGTTGAAAGCGCCATTGCGGACAAGTTCCGAGGCGGCCTCGATATCCGGCGCCAACAACCGGTCGTGATCAAAGTAAGGAACCCTTGCGCGCACTAGTGCATAGGCGCGTTGCAGTGCGGGCGAGGTGTTCAGCGGCAGGCGCAAATCGATGCCCTGTGCCGCAGCCAGCAATTCAATGGCGACCACACCGGTGGTGTTTTCTGCCATGTCGGAAAGCCTGCGCGCGGCAAAGGTCGCCATGCTGACGTGGTCTTCCTGATTGGCCGAGGTCGGCAGCGAATCAACCGACGCCGGATGCGCGAGCGATTTATTCTCACTCGCCAGCGCCGCCGCCGTCACCTGCGCCATCATGTAGCCGGAGTTCAGACCACTGTCTTTCACCAGAAACGGCGGCAATCCCGAAAGGCCAGGATCGACAAGCAACGCAATCCGCCGCTCGGAGAGCGCGCCGATTTCGGCCACCGCGATCGCCAATGTGTCGGCGGCAATGGCCACCGGCTCCGCATGGAAATTGCCGCCGGATAACACCTCGTCGGTATCGGGAAATACGAGGGGATTATCGGTGACGCCGTTGGCTTCAATCTCCAATGTGTGCGCCGCGTTGCGCATCACATCATGGCACGCCCCCATCACCTGCGGCTGGCATCTGAGCGAATACGGATCCTGCACCTTGTCGTCGCCAACCAGATGCGAATTGCGGATCTGGCTGCCGTCAAGCAGCGCGCGGTAAACCGAGGCGGCGAGAATCTGCCCCGGCTGCCCGCGCAATTGGTGAATGCGCGCATCAAACGGCGTGTCGCTGCCCATGGCCGCGTCCACACTCATGGCACCGGCCACCATTGCGGCGGCGAACACGTTTTCGATTTGGAACAGGCCATGAATTGCGAGCGCAGTCGATACTTGTGTTCCGTTGAGTAGCGCCAGTCCTTCCTTCGGTGCCAATGTAATCGGCGACAATCCCGCCGCAATCAACGCTTCATGGGCGGCAAGGCGCTTGCCGCCGACGCGCGCTTCACCCAATCCCAACAGCAACGCCGACATATGCGCGAGCGGTGCCAAATCGCCCGATGCGCCCACCGAACCCTTCGAGGGAATAAGGGGATACACGTCCGCATTCAACAGCCGCAAAAGCGACTCGATGATGATCGGCCGCACCCCCGAGCGCCCGCGTCCGAGGCTGGCGATTTTGAGAATCAGGATCAGCCGTACCACTTCATCAGTGAGCGGCTTGCCCACGCCCGCGCTATGCGACAGCACCAGATTGCGTTGCAGCGCCTCCAGCTGATCGGTTGGAATATGGGTGTTGGCGAGCTTGCCGAAACCGGTGTTGATGCCGTAAGTCGGCGCGCCCCGGGCAACAATGCGCTCCACCGTTACCGCGCTGGCGCGAACATCGTACCACGCGCGATCCTCCAGCTCAAATCGATGGTGACCATCGCGCGCCTGACGCAGGATCGGCAGCGTGAGTTTTCCGGGAACGATGCGAAATAAGTTTTTCATTGGGAAATTATAGTCTCGGTGCGTGCCTGACCATTGGGCGAACGCTGCATTGGCCTAATTTTTTAAGTCGGGAATTAACAATTTCCCACATTGGCAGGATGAAAAACGATGGTTGTCAGTAAACCCTTGAAATATAATGGCGACACAACAAATAAGTAAAAAACAGGGAGCAACGATATGCTGAATGCCATTACCGCACCGGCTGAAATTTTCATGTCGCGGCGGCGGCTGCCACGAAAATTCCTTGTCATCGCACTCGCCTTCCTGATTCCAATCGGTCTGCTTTTGATTCCATTTTGGCGGGAAATTGGCACTCAAATCGAAACCGCCAACCTCGAAAAGGACGGAGTACCGCTGGTGGCGGTGCTCACAAAACGCCTCGTCAATCAGCTCGCCGGCACCGTCGAGACCCATTTGGAAATGGAGAAACTGCACGCGGCGCGGCCGCAACTGGGGCTTGAAAAGTCCTGGGAAAGTTACAAACAGGCGGATGGTAAATCGGCGCCATCAGCCGCGACCGCCGCCAGCAATCCGGCAAGCGTTAATGATGACGAGCGTACCGGCGCTGCGGCAGACCGCACCGTTTCACTGATTCGTGAGGTTGCCGATAAATCCACTCTGACTCTGGATCCGGACATCGATTCATACTATTTGATGTACGCTCAATCGGTGGCGATTCCTGAATTGATGGTCAATATCAGCCCGCTTCAACACGCGCCGATGGAGGGCGCAAACGAATCCCGACTGGCGCTGGTTCGCGCATCCCGACGTGCGCTGCGCACGGTCGAACAATCCATCACGACCGCCATTGGCGGCAACCAGTCGCTGCGTGCGTCGCTCGACGCGCCGCTGGCGGCAGCGATGCGCGACACGACCGAGCTCCTCGATCAAACAAAGAGTGGCACAAGGATTGCGGTCGCCAGCTCGCTTGTTGCGCTTGGCGATGCCATCGGGCGCGAACTGGAACGGCTGCTAAACGAACGCGCAGACCGACTCGCGCAGCGCCGCATCACCATTTGCCTGTTGGTTCTCGTCGCACTGCTGATTGCCGCCTGGCTGTTCGCCGGATTTTTTCTGGCGTCCAGGAATTCACTTGAACACACGACCCTATATGCGGGCGAAATTGCAAAAGGCAATTTGTCAGCCAAGATGGCGACATCGGCACGCGACGAACTCGGTGATGTTCAGCGCGCATTGGGCGTCATGGGAGAGTCCCTGCATGATTTGACGGCCGAAGTGCGATTGAATGCGGGTGAAATTGCCAATGCGGCACGCCAGATTAGCGTCGGCAATACCGATCTTTCCGCACGCACCGAAGAACAGGCATCGACGCTGGAAGAAACCGCATCAAGCATGGAAGAATTCACGTCCACGATCCGGCAAAACGCCGACAGCACCAAGCTTGCCAATGGGTTGGCGCTTGCCGCCTCCGAGGCCGCCCGCAACGGTGGAGCGATCGCGATTAGCGCAGTTGAAAAAATGGCGGCGATCAGCGCGAGTTCAAAAAAGATCGGCGACATCATCAGTGTGATCGACAGTATCGCCTTTCAGACCAATATTCTCGCCTTGAATGCGGCGGTCGAAGCGGCGCGAGCGGGTGAGCAGGGCCGCGGCTTTGCCGTCGTCGCCGCCGAAGTCCGCGCACTCGCGCAACGCAGCGCCGCCGCCGCGAAAGAAATCAAGGTATTGATCAATCACTCGGTCGATCAAATCAGCGACGGCACCGCGCTCGTCAACGAGGCGGGTGCATCGATGGAACGCATCGGCACCGGCATTCAGCAGGTGACAAAATTCATCAATGAAATATCGGTCGCATCGAACGAACAGGCAACCGGCATCGAGCAGGTCAATCGCGCGATCGTGCAAATGGAAGATGTCACGCAGCAAAATGCCGCGCTGGTCGAAGAAGCCGCCGCTGCGGCAGAATCAATGCGCGAGCAGGCGGAAGTGTTGCTGGAATTGGTATCAAGATTCAAGCTGGAAGACACAAAAATGCGCGAAGACCAAACTCGCGCGCGGCGCATTGCGGCGCTGCGCGCCCAAGCGCCCGTCGCCAAATCGGCCTCGACAAAAATGGCGACAATTCCGCGCAGCAAATCACCGATCATTCCCACTGAACTTGCCGGCGAATGGTCAGAGTATTGAAACTCCATCCTAATCGTTGGGCAAGTGAGATTACGAAATCCGCGGGCTCGCTACCTGGACAAATGCGTCGCCAGAAAACGCTCTACCCTGGAATAAAAATCAACGACATTTTCAGCCTTGTTGAAACCGTGCGCTTCATCAGAATAGACCACATACTCCATTGGCTTACCGGCGCGCTTCATGGCATCGCGCATGGTGGTGCCGTGAATCTGTGGCACGCGTTGGTCGAGCCCACCCATTGCCAGCAGCACGGGGGCTTTGATCTTGTCGGCATTCATGGCCGGCGAGGTCTGTAGAAAACGCTCGCGGTCGCGATCTTTGTCGCCGACGTAACGTTTGAAGTCGGTGTCCAAATAGTCCGTGCGGCGCGACGTGTCCGACCATGCCACGCTCTGTTGCAATGAAAGGTCGGTCACGGCCACAATCGCAACGCCACAGCGCCATAGTTCGGGATCCTTCACCAGCCCTTGCAACGCCGCATAACCGCCGTAGCTACCGCCAAAAAGACACATTCGGCTCTTGTCGACGATGCCTTCCTTCGCCAGATGGAGTGCGCCATCGGTTATGTCGTCTTGCATCGCGAGCCCCCATTGCTTGAAGCTCGCCGTGTAGTGTTTCTTGCCGAATCCCGTCGAGCCGCGCGGCTCGGGTTCCAGCACCACATAGCCGCGTGACGCAAAAAATTGCGCGTCCGGCCAGCGGCCCCATTGGCAATCGCGATACGCGCGCACCCAGGGTCCGCCATGATTTGGTACCACCAGCGGTGGG
>JANLQC010000029.1:0-5040 GCA_031367575.1 Betaproteobacteria bacterium
AGCGCCTCGCGAGTGGCCGAGACTTCTTTTTCGCCGAGTGCGGCACCGTGGACCTTGTCAGAACCGGCCAAATTGGGCGAACCCTTGCCGATCACCGTTTTGCAGCAAATCAATGTCGGCTTGTGCGCGTCTGTTTTGGCCTCGCGAATGGCCGCGTCAATTTCATCGGGGTTGTGGCCATCCACATTCGGGATCACCTGCCAGCCATACGCGGCGAAGCGCATCGGCGTGTTGTCGCGAAACCAGCCTTCGACTTTGCCGTCAATCGAGATGCCGTTGTCGTCGTAGAACGCGATCAGTTTGCCCAAACCGAGCGTACCCGCGAGGCCGCAAACTTCATGCGAAATGCCCTCCATCAGACAACCGTCACCGAGGAAAACATAGGTGTGGTGATCAACCACGTCAAAGCCGTCGATATTGAACGTGCGCGCGAGTTCGCGCTCGGCAATCGCCATGCCGACCGCGTTCGCCAAACCCTGACCCAGCGGCCCGGTGGTGGTTTCCACACCCGGGGTGATACCGACTTCCGGATGCCCCGGCGTTTTGGAATGAAGTTGCCGGAAGTTCTTGATCTCTTCCATCGACAAGTCGTAACCGGTCAGATGCAAGAGTGAATAGATCAGCATCGAGCCATGACCATTGGAAAGTACAAACCGGTCGCGATCCATCCACTGCGGATTTTTCGGATTGTGCTTCAGGTGGCCACGCCAAAGCACCTCGGCAATATCGGCCATGCCCATCGGCGCGCCGGGATGTCCGGAATTGGCTTTCTGGACGGCATCCATGGCGATGGCGCGGATGGCATTGGCGAGGGTGGTTCGATCCGGAATCGAGCGGGCGGCGGTGGTCATGTTTTCGAGGGGAATTGGAAATGCGGTGGAGGGAATGGCGATTATAATTTACGCAACTCGGTAGCCTGCGCTTTTCGCGGCGGAACCCAAAAAAATACCCATCGGAGTCGCGCCATGAAAGGCCTGCACATTGTCGCGGACTTATACCGTTGTCCGCCCGGCGACCTTCTGATTTCGGCCACGGCGCTGCGCCTGGTTTGCACCCAAGCGTGTCAATTGGCCGGTTTGTCGGTGCTGGGCGAACATTTCTATCAGTTCGACGGCGTGGACGCCGTTCAAGTGGGCGGTGCCACCGGTGCGGTGGTGCTGGCCGAATCGCATCTCGCGGTTCACACTTGGCCCGAACGTGGCGAAGTGTCGCTCGATATTTATGTCTGCAATGTCATGGCAGACAATAGTCTCAAAGCCGAAAAACTTTACCAACTGATGATTGAGGCTCTAAAGCCCGCCGATATCGTGGTGGAGCGACTCTGGCGTGGAAAAGAATTGCCGGTTACCGCCATTGCCGCTTAAGCTTGGTGAGCATGATGCGACTCGACGAAAAACTCAACGCGGCCTCTGGCGTTTATTTTGAAGGCACGCTGATCGATTCGTTGCAAACACCACATCAATTGATCGAAGTGTTTGACACGCCCGAACTCGGCAAGCTGATGCGCATCGATGGCGCAAATATGCTGAGCGAGCGCGATGAATTTTTCTATCACGAAAATTTGATTCATCCCGCGGCCATCGCGCATCCCGAACCAAAGCGAGTACTCATCATCGGAGGTGGCGACGGCGGGTCGGCGGAGGAAATTCTCAAGCACCCGAGTGTGGAAAATGTGGTGCTCGCCGAACTCGATAGGGGCGTAGTCGAGATGGCGCGAAAACATTTTCAGTTTGTACATCGCGGCGCGCTGGATGATGCGCGGCTGAAAATTCATATTGGTGATGGCATGGCATACCTGCGCGAAGCCGGGTTGCGATGGGATCTTGTCTATTTGGATCTGACCGACCCGATTGGCGAAGCCGCCGCCCTTTATACCGAGGTTTTTTACGCCGATTGTCGGCGCGCGCTCAATGAGGGCGGTGCCATGGTATTGCATATCGGCTCGCCGTTTTCGCATGCCACGCGGGTGCGCGAAAGCGTCCGGCAATTGCGCGCCGTGTTTCGCCAGGTGGCGGCATATTTTGTCCACATCCCTGCCTATGGCGCGGTGTGGGGATTTGCGGTCGCATCCGATTCGCTCGACCCGCAATTGCTGAATACCCAACAGGTTGATGCGCGACTTGCTGAGCGAAACATTTTGCATCGCCAGTTTTACAACGGCGCCCTGCATCAGGCGATGTTCGCGTTACCTGAATATGTTCGCAGAATGTTGGACGACGTTTTGTAGGATCGGCGTCGTGTTGCGATACCGATCAACCGTTCCAAGCATCAGCTAAGATAGCGTTTTCATGCCTTCCGAGGGCCCGGAAATGTTGAAGCGCATCCGAAAATCCAGTAGTCACGTCACGCTGGTGCTGATTGGTGCCGCCGCACTCAGTGCGGGGCTGGCGGGTTGCTCAAAGGAGGAAGTCCGCCGCGATGTCTATGCGAGCAAAGCGGATTGTCTGGCCGATTGGGGCAACACGCCGACCGATTGCGAGCCCGCCTTCGACCGGCCAACCGGCAACGCGGCCACCACGCACTATTACGGTCGCCCGTATTCGCATAGCGGCGGATCGTCCTCGTCTGCGCGCTCCAGCCGCACGATCGGCAGCTCGACCGTAAGCCGTGGCGGCTTCGGATCCAGCGGCCATTCGGCATCGGGCTGAGATGAGTGTGGTCATATCTTTGCTATCGGTCTCCACGCGCGATATTGATGATCTCACCTCACTGCTCACTGATGCGATCAACAATGGTGCTTCGGTCGGCTATGTGCTGCCGGTGGATCACAACATGATCAACGCATATTGGCGCGCCATCGCGGAAGATGTTTCTGCGGGTTTAATTGCGCTGTTTGCGATCAGGGAGAATGAGCATATCGCCGCCTCGGCACAACTTGCGTTTTGCGGAAAGCCCAATGGCCGCCATCGCGCGGAAGTGCAAAAAGTGCTGGTGCATTCGGCGCATAGAAGGAAGGGCTTCGGCGGCATGTTGATGCGCGCCATTGAAGCCCATGCGTTCAATTGCCAACGCTCGCTGCTGGTGCTCGATACTGAAACCGACAGTGCCGGGCAATGTTTGTATGAAGCCACGGGTTACACAGCGGCCGGCATTATTCCGCGTTTCGCGATCGGCAACTCAGGCGGCTTTGTGCCGACGACGTACATGTACAAAATTCTGGACGCGCCTGCATGAAGCGCATTGACATGGTGCCGCGCCCCGATTGGCCGCAGAAAATGGAAGCCTTGGGTTTTGGCTTTCATTCGATCGACGGCATTTATTGGGACGAGCGCGCCTGCTATGAATTCACGTCAGCCGAAATCGATACATTGGAGGATGCCACCGCCGAATTGCACGGCATCTGCATCGGCGCGGCAGGCCACGTGATCGAGACCGGCAACTATGAAAAATTTGCGATCCCGCCTGAATGGATTGCGGCCATTGAGCGTTCATGGAATGACGATGAGGCAACATTTTTTGGCCGCTTCGATTTTTCCTGGGATGGCCGTGGCGCACCGAAAATGCTCGAGTACAACGCCGATACACCGACCTCGCTGATTGAAGCCAGTGTGGCGCAATGGTACTGGTTGCAGGAAGTGATCCTGCCGGGCAAGCCGCGCGCGGATCAATTCAATTCGCTGCATGAAAAAATGATCGAACGCTGGAAAGAGATCGTTGAAGAACTGCCCGGCAAGACGGTGCATTTCACCTGTGTGGGCGATAGCGAGGAAGACATCGGCAATCTCGATTACCTGCGCGATGTCGCTACACAAGGCGGGGTCGATGCCAAATTCATCGACATCGGCGACATCGGTTGGGACGCGGTGGCGAAAGTGTTCGCCGACACCGAGAACAACGAAATCACCACGCTGTTCAAGCTCTATCCGTGGGAATGGATGGCGCGCGAGGCGTTCGGCATGAACCTCATCGCGAGCCGCCTGCGCACCATTGAGCCGCCGTGGAAAATGCTGCTGTCGAACAAGGCGATCCTGCCGGTGCTGTGGGAACTCAATCCCGGCCATCCCAATCTGCTCGCCTCATTTTACGAGCCGCAAAAATTCGCCACCGACTTCGTGAAAAAACCAATTCTCTCGCGTGAAGGGGCCAACGTGACCATTACCACCGGCAACGGCGAAATCGCCATTCCCGGCGAATACGGCGCGGAAGGTTTCATCTATCAGGCGTATCACCCACTACCCGTTTACGACGGCAGCCACACCGTGATCGGCAGTTGGATCATCGGCGATGAGCCGGCGGGAATCGGCATCCGCGAGGATGAATCGCCGGTCACCAAAAACACCAGCCGTTTCTTGCCGCATTATTTTGTTTGATGAAATGAATAGGAAAACATCATGACCAAATACCAAGTTCTGGAATCGTTCGGCGGCTTTGACGATTTTCTGCTCTATCTCGCCATCTCCGGCGTGTTGCTGGCGATGTTCGTGACGATCTACGTGAAGATCACGCCCTACCGCGAAATCGCGCTGATCCGCGACAACAACATGGCTGCGGCTTTCAGCCTGTCGGGCGCGTTGATCGGCATGGTGATACCGCTGGCGAATGCGATCGAATTCAGCGTGAATCCGGTCGACATGGCGATCTGGGGGTTCATTGCATTGGCGATTCAACTGTTTGTTTTCGTGATTGCGCGTATCGCGCTGCCGAATATTGCGGTCGATATTCCGGCCGGCAAAACTGCACCGGGATTTTTTCTGGGCGCGATTTCGATTGCGGCGGGGTTGCTGAATGCGGCGTGCATGACGTACTGAGAGGCGCAAAAGTCAACAAAACTTCGATGCCTGCATTCGCAAAAGAAGCTCAATTCCGCGTGGTTCGCGCGGCAGGGGCGCAGGCGACTGAAATCAGCCCTTAATGCGCTTAATCCCTTAATGCGCTTAACCAGTTCGCCGGGTTGACGACGCCTGTAGTCGCCATGAAGTGAAAATCGAATTCGTGGCAGTGTGCTATTGGTCGGCCACTACGGCGACCGATACCGTATTCACCGGCGGCGAAATGGTTTCCGGGTCGGCAATCTCTTTGAGTCGGCCATTGATGAAATGC
>JANLQC010000625.1:0-2968 GCA_031367575.1 Betaproteobacteria bacterium
GACCGCAACCGACGCCAGTACCACCGATAGCAACGCCGCGAGACCCAGAAATCGTTGCGCGCGCTCCAGAGCGACCCGTACTTCCGAGCGGGAATCGCGCACGCTTTCGATACGTTCGCCGCGTTGCAGATTATCGGCAAACGTGGCGCGAAATTCATCAACGCTTTTGGTCTCGCCCGCCACCAAAAAGCGGTAAGTGGCGCGGCTGCCGACCTGCAATAGCTGGGTCGCGGCAAGGTCTTGCATATTCAGCATCACCCGCGGCGCGATACCAAAGTAATCGAGTACGCTGTCCGGCTCTTTGGTGAGCACTGCAGCGATTTTCAATGTCGAGGCACCCACTTTCAAAATATCGCCGACATTCGCATTCAGGCGCGTCAGCAGCACTTCGGGCACCCACACGGTTCCGGGCATCGGGATTGTGCGGGTGTCAACGCCTGGTACGCCAGCGCGCGCCGCGATCTTGAATTTTCCACGCAGCGGAAAGCCAGCCGTGATCGCTTTCAGTTCTGCCAAATTGACGCCCTGCCCTTTGCCCGCGTCGCCCGCGATCATGCTGGGAAAAGTGGTCGATTCGGCGGTCGCCAAATTGAGGCGTATCGCGGCGTCGTGAAAGCGCGCGGCCACCGGTTTATCCGCGATCACGACGGCGTCGGCCGCGATCAGTTCATTGGCCTGCCGGTTCAACGCCAATTCGACGCGATCTGCAAAAAACGCGACGGTGCTGACGCTCATTACAGCAATGAAAAGTGCGACAAGCAGCACCCGGGCCTCGCCGGATTTGCCATTGCGGCGCAGCATCCGCAGCGCCAACAGGAATTGCTTCATTACATCGCCATTTCTTGTTGTTGCTCTTCGGTGGTGACAACACCGGCATCGATATTCAGGTGCCGGCCGCAACGCGCCGCGAGTGTCAGATCGTGTGTGACGAGAATCAGGGTGGTACCGTGTTCACGGTTGAGTTGGAACAGCAAATCGATCATCGCCCGCCCGGTTTTGTTGTCCAGATTGCCGGTCGGTTCATCGGCAAACAGCAGTTTCGGCTCGGCGACAAAAGCGCGCGCAATCGCCACCCGCTGCTGCTCACCGCCGGAAAGTTGCTTCGGGTAATGCTTGACGCGGGTGCCAAGTCCGACCCGATCAAGTATCACCCTCGCCCGCTTATCGGCGTCGGTCGCACCGTTCAATTCAAGCGGCAACATGACATTTTCCAGCGCCGTCAATGAGGGCAGCAATTGAAATGACTGGAACACGAAACCAACCAGACTGCCACGCAATTTGGCGCGACCATCTTCATCAAGCGCGAACAAATCAACGTCATTGATGAAAACTTTGCCGTCACTCGGCGTGTCCAATCCAGCCATCAATCCCAGCAATGTCGATTTACCGGAACCCGAGGCACCGACCACCGCAACCGCTTCACCGGCATCAACGCTAAAATTCGCATTGTTGACGATGATCAGTTCGCCGTCTGTGGTCACCACGCGCTTGCTGAGACCCGTCACGCGGATCATGCAGGCATTGGATGAGGATGGGGTTGAGGTTTGCAAAATACGCGAGGTGGAATCAGGCATGAAAGAAATTTTTCTGGAAGTGGGTTTGATTGGGCAACACTGGAATGGAATACTGTCAGCTTGTCCCAAACTATGCTGGAATAATGTGATGAATGGCGGAAATCGGGGTTTGAGTTGAATTCGTGGCAACCATGTCGGGATATTGCACCCGAATGTCATTTTGCAAGTTGGCAATTGATGAAAGCCGGACGCCAAATGGGTCGCATTGCTCTGACCTTGACTTTCATCGCGGCGTTCCCTTTGCTGCTGTTGATCCGATCAGCCGACTCCAGTGCCGCAAACGCCAGCGTCGAACGGCGGATGATGATCTACGGGGACAGTTTGTCGGCCGGATATGGCATCGATCCCAAACAAGGCTGGGTAACACTGCTGCAAAGCGAACTGAAAAAGGACGGCGTTACCGTCGTCAATTCCAGCATCAGCGGCGAGACGACGCGCGGTGGCTTGAATCGAATCAAGGCCGATCTGTTGCGCATCAAGCCCGACATCATGGTTTTGGCCTTGGGTGCCAACGATGGTTTGCGAGGATTGCCCGTGGCCCAGACGCGAAATAATCTTCAGGCTATCATTGATGAGGCCCGTCGCGCGAAGGCAAGAGTGGTGTTAATCGGCATTCAGATTCCGCCCAATTACGGTATCGATTTTGCCCGGCAATTCCGTGAACTTTATCTGGAACTTGCCAAAAGCAATCGACTGCCGCCGCCTCCGTTTCTGCTCGAAGGATTTGCGGAAAAACTTGAAATGTTCCAGCCGGATCGCCTGCATCCTACGGCGGGCGCACAACCGGCGATGTTGAAGAACGTGTTACCGGTGATCCTGAAAGTCGTCAAGGAATCCAGGTCTACTGTGGCGCTTGCGGTGCCGGCCAAAAAATGACCGCAGCCGATCAACGCATCACCCCGTTCGCCGCGCCAATCAAGAACTCGTTGCGTTCCTTGCCAATATCGCTCGAAGAGATTGACACATTTGATAATGTCATCGATGTCCGCAGCCCTGGTGAGTACGGTGAGGATCACATGCCCGGCGCGGTGAATTTTCCCGTTCTCGACGATGCAGAACGCGTGCGTATCGGAACGATGTACAAACAACGCTCCGCGTTCGAGGCAAAAAAACTCGGCGCGGCGCTGGTGGCACGCAATATCGCGTCTCATATCGAGAAATCGTTTCTCGATAAACCAAAAAGCTGGAAACCCCTCGTTTATTGCTGGCGCGGCGGTTCGCGCTCCGCTGCCATGGTGCATATCCTGCGCAGCATCGGCTGGCTCGCGCTGCAACTCGACGGGGGTCACAAGGGTTGGCGCGGACAGGTGATACGCGACCTGGAAGCATTGCCGGAAAAATTTTCCTTCCTCGTCGTTTGCGGACGCACCGGCTCCGGCAATAGCCGCCTTCTC
>JANLQC010000041.1:0-2176 GCA_031367575.1 Betaproteobacteria bacterium
GCACGCACGACTCCTTGGGTTCGCCAACATCGAATCATATCCTCCCCGCGCCCCCGCACCGCCGAAAGTTGGCAACTGACATCGCTGCCCGCTTGAAAAGCACCACCTGCGCCCAACCATAGCTCCATGCTGAGTTCCCTGCTGACTTCCATGTTCCGCCCCCTGAAGAGATTATTTCGCCGGATGCGTGCATTGACTCGCCGCCCGGTGGTGCCGATTGATGAAGTGCTTTGGATTAATGCCACGGCAGAGTACGCGTTCGTGCGGGCATTGAGCGCGGAAGAGAACCGGCGGCTGCGCATGATCGCGGCTGACTTTCTCTCGCGAAAATCGATTCACGGCGCGGCGGGACTCGAAATCAACGACCTCATTCGCACCCAGATTGCCGCGCAGGCGTGCATTTTGGTGTTGGAGTTGGGGGTTGAGTATTTTGACGGCTGGTCGGAAATCATTGTCTATCCCAGCCAGTTTGTTCCCGAGCGTGAAGTCGTTGACGAGATTGGTCTTGTGCATACGACACGCGATCCACTCGCCGGTGAAGCGTGGCTGGGCGGGCCGCTGGTGCTGTCGTATGAAGATGTGGCGAAGAGCAGCGACCCGGCGCATGCGGGACAAGGCTATAACGTCGTCATCCACGAGTTTGCGCACAAGCTCGACATGTTGAACGGCGAGCCGAACGGATATCCACCGATGCAAAAGGGCATGAAGCGCGAAGACTGGAAACGCGCATTCATGGCGGCCTATCTCGAGTTTTGCAAGCAGGTTGATGATGCCGATGCAGATGCACGCCGTGATCGCGGGCAGGCGCTGGATCGGCTACCAATTGATCCATACGCGTCGGAAAATCCGGCCGAGTTTTTTGCTGTCATATCAGAGGTGTTTTTTGAAACGCCGCAGGTGGTCGCCGATGCATTTCCAGCTGTCTACCAACAATTAACGCTGTTTTACCGGCAGAATCCGGCCATGCGTGGCGTGAATTGATCAAAGCGGCATAAAAGAAAGCCCGCGAACCTGTTGGCGCGCGGGCCTTTGTTGTGCGGCGAAACAGGAATGGTTAAATTGCTAGAGGTAAAGTACGGCAGGAAACACCGCCACCGCCAGCACGATCAAAATCCACTCAAAATTCCAGCGCTTGAGATGCCCGGTGTAATAAAGAATGATGCAGAGAATTGCAAAAACATAGAATGCCGCCAGTGCCATTTCGCCCCCTAAGTGAATCTTGTTGTTTCGGTCACGCTGCGCGTATTTTCAGGCGGTAAATTACCATATCGCCCACCTTATGTCCAAACCTGCCGGTGAAACGCCCTACACCGCGTCCTCATTGGTTTCACCCGTGCGGATCCGCACCACCTGACTCACGTCAGTCACAAAAATCTTGCCATCGCCAATTTTTCCGGTGCGTGCCGCCTTGATGATCGCATCAATTGCCTTATCGACCATGCCATCCGGGACGATGACCTCAACTTTGACTTTGGGCAGGAAATCAACGGTATATTCCGCCCCGCGATAAAGTTCCGTGTGACCTTTTTGGCGGCCAAAGCCCTTGACCTCGGTGACCGTCAAGCCGGTACACCCAAGCTCCGACAAGGTTTCACGCACTTCGTCAAGTTTGAATGGTTTGATGATCGCTTCAATTTTCTTCATTCGTCATTCCTCATTCCTCAATTACCCGCCACCACTATTTGGCGATATACCGTGATGTTATGGGATATCGCCAGTCCTTGCCAAATCCCCGCCGGGTTATTTTCGCACCAATGGGCGACTGGCGGCGCTTGTATTCATTGATCCGCAGCAGATGGGTCACGCGCTTTACATCTGCATCGAGAAAACCCATCGCGACAATTTCCGACGGCGATCGATCCTGTTCCATGAACAGTTCAACAATCTGGTCGAGCGTATCGTAGGGCGGCAGCGAATCCTGATCTTTCTGGTCGGGCCTGAGTTCGGCACTCGGTGGGCGGGTGATGACGCGCTCGGGAATCACCCGCGATATGCGATTGCGCAATGCGCACAGCTTGTAGACCAGCGTCTTCGACACATCCTTCAATATCGCGTAGCCGCCGGCCATGTCACCGTAAAGGGTCGAATAGCCGACCGCCATTTCACTCTTGTTGCCGGTGGTCACCACCATCGCGCCGAACTTGTTGGAGAGCGCCATCAGCAGCGTGCCGCGCAC
>JANLQC010000055.1:0-1689 GCA_031367575.1 Betaproteobacteria bacterium
TTGTACTCAAAATCAATCGGCTTTGCCATTATTATCCTGCCCCGCAGCGCAAATGCGTCTTCCGGCGTGAGACCGTCACGCGCGATTGCGTAAACCACCGTCAGTTGCAACCATGGCGAGGGGTAGCCTTTGGCTTTGCGTTTACCGCCAAACAATCCGAACAATGCCATTTGCGCGCCGCTCCGTTTTAGCTGCAATGAAATCATAAAACGATTTTATCGCGGCCAGCCGTAATGGCCTTTATTGTCCGACAAAGTCACGCCCGTTGGTCGATGGGTTTTCGGGCGAAGGCGATCAAACTATGCCCCAGAAAAAGCGTTTCCTTGAGTGCCTCGAGTCGCTGTTGCGATGCAAAGAAGGACAATATCTTGTTGACCTTGTAGGAATTCACCAGCCGCAGGAATCCGCGATCCCCGACCGGCACTACGGATTTGAATTCAACTATTTCAAAGTGGCGCGCCAGCATTTTCCGCAGGGTTTTTGCGTCAACCCATTTTCTGATTTGTCCCGGCGCTTGCGGCACCACATTGCTCCAGCGAGACAACACAATCCGGTTCTGGGTCGCGAGCACCAAGTGCCCGCCCGCTCGCAATACGTGGCCAATCTTTGCCATGAATGCCGGCTGATCGGTCACATGCGACAGGACTTCCACAGAGACCACGACATCGAAATGATTGGCGGGCAATGCAAGGTCCAGAAAATCCCCGGCGATAAACGTGATGCGCGGATTCTCTGCCGCTGATTTACCCAGTACTTCGTTGGCGATGTCGGTGCCGGTTACCTGTCCGAACGCCGCAAGTTCCGAACACAGCCATCCGGAACCGCAGCCCACCTCAAGAATGTTCAATTTCCCGTTGCCACCTATGCCCTGCACGTATTGGATCACCTCGCGTGCTTCGCGCTCGCACGCGGGGGACATTTTCCAATTGCCCACCCGACGTTCGGCATTCCAGTTGTTCCAGAAGCGCCGCGAATCATCTGTTTTAATCGCCGAGTTGTCGATCAACTTTGACATGATAGTGTTCACTCCCTAAATAGAAAACTAAAACAGTCTGGCGAACTTGTCGTGTGATCGATTGCGGGTTCTGGCCCAACGCCCGCCAACGCGGCCGCTGTCAGCGGCATTGCCTTGGAGACCCGCACCGACATTGGGCCTTGGGCCGGCACCCCTGTCAAAATTCGATACACTATTTGCCGGATTTCGCCCATTTAAGACTGACTTCGATGTCGATTGCCTGAGCCGATGGGTTGCTCCACATCCAACAATAGTCCTGATCCAGCGGCACCACAAATGACCCGTCCGCAGTGGCAACATCTTTGCGCTTCTCCGGGTAACTGACGTCCTTGCCGACGTGATAGTGAATGTTGAAGTCGGTGGCTGCGCTGCCTTTGAATTGCCACGCCACCGCATCTGCCATCTTGAGCTTGCCGCAGACTTCAAGAAATTTTTTCGGGGCAATGCTGGCCTTGTGCGAAAACGTGCCGCCGGTCCATTTGATATCGACCAGTTCGGCGTGGGCGATGGGCGGCAGCGCAAGCGTCACCAGCAACGCGACGATTCTCATTTGGCGACCTCGATCTCGGTCACGGCAAAGGCACTTCCGACCTTCTCCGCCTTGAATTTGACCTTGTCGCCGGCCTTTACTTTATCGAGCAGCGCAACGTCCTTGACCTGAAACACCATGGTCA
>JANLQC010000124.1:0-2328 GCA_031367575.1 Betaproteobacteria bacterium
GGGGTGTATTGCTTAAAACTGAACTGCGCGACGTACCGGTGCTTTGATGATGTTTGGCGTTGATCACATGGACATCATTTCTGTGCGCGCACCGCGACTTGATGGAAATGACGCACGTTTCATTCGCACGCCCAACGATCAACCGGGATCGCGCATGCGGTTGTAACCTAAGGAACCTCTGATTAAGTCCTCCTCTGTCATCTCCGCGAAAGCGGAGATCCATGTTTTGTAACGGAAAATGGATTCCCGCGTTCGCGGGAATGACACTTGATCAGAGATTCCCTTAAGCTTTTTCCTCAAGCTTTTTCCTCAAGCTTTTTCCTTCACGTAGCGGCCCGGCGCGGGCTCGATGGGTCTGAAATCGGCATTGCCCAACGATTTGCGCGCCGCAATCATTTTGCCGCCAAATGGTTTCAGCCAATCGATCCAATGCGGCCACCAGCTGCCATCGACTTCGTCGGCACTGTCAATCCATTTGGCTTGCGATTGATCAAGTTCGCCGCCGACCCAATAGCTGCGCTTGTTTTTCGACGCCGGGTTGACCACGCCGGCAATGTGGCCGGATGCGCCGAGCACGAATTCGGTGTTGCCGCCCAGGTACGATGCGCTCGAATACGCGGTGCGCCACGGCACGATATGGTCTTCCTTGGCGGCAAACACAAAGGCGGGCATATCCACATATGAAAGATCCACCGGCACGCCACACATGGTGAGTTTGTCGGGCTTGATGAGGTTATTTTCGAGATAGGTATTGCGCAGGTAGTAGGCGTACCATGGCCCCGGCAGATTGGTGCTATCGGAATTCCAGAACAGCAGGTCAAACGCGGGCGGCTTGGCGCCCTTCAGGTAATTGTTGACCACATAATTCCACACCAGTTCGTTGGCGCGCAGTGAGGTAAACGCGAACGCAAGCTCGCTGCCGTTGATGACGCCGCCGTCACCGACTTCGCGCTCGCGCTTGGCGACGAAAGCTTCATCGATGTAAGCCGAGATATCGCCGACTTCGGAGAAATCGAGAAAGGTGGTGAGGAAGGTCGCGCTTTCCACCACATCGTGTCCCATCCGCCGCAACACCGCCAATGCACTCGCCAGCAAGGTGCCGCCCACACAAAATCCGAGCGTATTTATTTTTTCGACGTTGGCAATCTGGCGCGTCACATCGATTGCCTTGACAACACCGTTGGCGAGGTAATCATCCCATGTGAGCTGGCCTTCGGATTCCTTGACGTTGCGCCATGACACGATGAACACCGTGAAGCCCTGCTCGACGGCGTACTTCACGTATGAATTGTCCGGCCGCAAATCGAGTATGTAGAATTTGTTGATGCACGGCGGCACAATCAGCAACGGCCGCATGTGAACTTGAGACGTCAATGGCGTGTATTGGATCAACTGAAAAATTTCATTCTCGAATACAACACTGCCGGGCGAGAGCGCGATGTTTTCGCCGATCTTGAACGCGGCTTCATCGGTCATGGAAATATGGCCCTTTTCCATGTCCTCCCGGAGATTTTCAAGTCCCGCACGCAGCGTCTCGCCTTTCGATTCAATGGCGGACTTCAATGCATCGGGATTGGTCAGGAGAAAATTGGCGGGCGACATCGCATCCAGATACTGCTTCGCGAAAAAACGCATTTTCTGCTTCTTGTCAGCGTCAAGCTCGGCGTCCTCGATACTCTCCATCAACAAGCGCGACGCGGCCAGATACGACTCAGCCAAAAAACGAAACTGCGGCGCGCGCTGCCACGCGTCGCTGGCAAAGCGCTTGTCGCTCACGCTGGTGGGCGAAGCCGCATCGGTTGATTGCGGTTCGGTAAAGGATTTCATCAGCCGCTGCTGCTCGTCGACAAATCGTTTTTGTAGCGAGGCCAAATGGGCCGGTTCGCGGCCGATGGTTTCGATCAGCTTTTGCCACGCCTCATTGGCGTTGGCCGGCGTCGGGATCGATCCCAGCCCCTGAATCCAGCGTGTGCCGGATTCCTGCATGCCCGACAGTATTTTTTGAACATCAAATGCGGATTGCGATGAAGTCATGGGGTTTGACCAGAATTGTTATGCGTTGGCGATATTATGCGGCAACTTACAGAAGTCTTGCAGCGCCGCCGTCAATGCTCGATGAAAAAGCGAATCGTCCATATCGACGCCACCCCCAAACCAATCAGCGCGATTTGCAGCAGCGACTCTCGCATCGATGTGCGTTTGTGCAGGCCGGGAATAAGATCGGCGATGGCGACATAGATCATGCTTGATGCCGCGAAACAGAGAAACACCAGCGAATACTGCTCGAAACTCCTGATCGCAAAATAGGCGATGACGGCACCCACCAGC
>JANLQC010000141.1:0-4970 GCA_031367575.1 Betaproteobacteria bacterium
GAAAATTCTATTGATCCAGCAATTAAACATGTTGAACTGACTTCAATTATTTCCTTCCCCCGCGTAGGCGGGGGGCCAAGTTTCGTAGCGGAAATGCAGAAAATTGGATCCCCGCCTACGCGGGGAAAGGGCGCGCTTCAACATATTTAATTGCCGGTTCAATATTCAGCCTGTCATCCAGTCGGAGGCCCATATGCACTAACTTAAGCGTTGGCGATCAAAAATGTTGCTGTCATCCTGAGCGTCGCGAAGGATCTGGTTCATGCGACGAGATCCTTCGCTATGCTCAGGATGACAGTACCCTTTTCGATCACCGACTCTGGAGTTAGCGCTTATGGGCCTCCGCCGGGATGACGGATTAGCGGAAATTTCCTTTGCCAACATCAAGCACTGGCGCGGCGTTCCGGCCATTTATCCGTCGAACGCCGCGCGCAATAAGGAGTTCTCAATTCGGGAACACTTATCAAACCTGGATTTTGACATTCCAGATTACCCCACCAACCCCCGCACCTGCTTCGATGCCTCGGTCTTGCCCGCCACAAATCGCTCATGATTTTGCTCGATCATTTTCAGGTCATACACGTAGTTCACCATCAGCCCGAGCGATTGCCTGAGTCCTTTATCGGAAAGGTCGCCGCCGATGTTGAGCCGTTCCATGCGGGCGCCGTTGTTGAGGTGAAAGCGCGCGACCGGATCACGCGTGACGCGATCCGGCTCGCCAATGCCGAGTAGATAGGCGGCGCACAGGCGCTGAAAATCCCTGGCCGATTTTTCGCGCGGACGCTCGGCGGCGCGCAAGTCGGTGATGTTGCGGTCCAGCAGCGGGCCAATCATGCGCCTCACCGATTCCAGACTTTCTCGCACCGTGTCCGGCATCGCGCCGCCATCGTCCGGTAGCGCAATTGCGCGCCGCAACCAATCGCGAAAGCCGGGGATCGGCGAGAGTGTGCAGAAATTTTTCACCCGCGGAAATTCGGCGGCGAGCAGCCCCGCAACCTGCTTGATCAGAAAATTTCCCAATGACACGCCGCGCAAACCCGGCTGGCAATTGCTGATGCTGTAGAACGCGGCCACATGAAACTCTTTCTGCGGCGCGGGCGTGCTGTCGATATTGATCAGTGGCTCGATGGCACCGGGCATTTCCGCGAGCAGCGCGACTTCAACAAAAATCAGCGGTTCATCGGGCAGGGCAGGGTGAAAGAACGCGAAACAGCGGCGATCATCCTGCAGGCGGCGGCGCAGATCATTCCAGCCGCGAATCTCATGTACCGCTTCATGGCGGATCAGTTGCTCAAGCAAGGTGGCCGGGGTATTCCAATCCACCCGCGCGATGCGCAGAAAACCGGGGTTGAACCAGGATTGCAGCAAGTGATGAAAATCGTCATCGACCTGCCGGAGCTCGCGATCCTTCGGCAACGCATCCAGCAATTTTTCGCGCATGCCGACGATGACGCGGGTGCCGCCGGGCGCGCGATTCAGTCGCCGCAACAGTTCCTGGCGCGGCGGTTCTGCCTGTTGCGTGAGCTCGGCGAGATGCGCGCTATCCGGCGATTGTGCATAGGCGGTGGCGGCGGCCAGCACCTTGGCCGGATCAGGCGAAAAATCCGTTTTCAGCGCCTGAAAAAAATTGACTTGTTCCTCTTTCGATAATTGCGCGTAGAGCGCCAGGGTTTCCTGCGCCAGCGAAACGCCCGACGCCTCGCCGCGCTCCGATAGCAATTGCCGGCAGGCCTGAACCAGCTTCCGTGTTTGCTGGCCTTCGCGTTTGCGACGCAGCGCGATGGCTTTGAACGAATTGAGCATGGAGGTCATATCGATACCTTGCGGATGATTTCAAAGATTTTTTCCGGGCCAAAAAAACTGCCGCCAATCGGCGATGAGACGATTGAACAATATCGATAGCAGCGTGCCACTCTGGCCAAACCCCACACCGCGCGCGCGCAATGCCACCCACAGCGCGAGCGAAAAACTCACCGCGAGGTTGATGAAACCGATCATTGCAATGCCGACAAGACACTTCGCAATCACCATTGGATCAACCGAAAAATCGAGTGCCGCGGTCGCGAGTCCAAAATTGGCCGATGACAGTGTGACGTGGCGGACATCGATCGGCAAGCCGGTCAAATAGCCGATGGTGCCGACCATCGCCAGCATGATGCCGAGAAAGAAATTGCCGGCCAGCGCACCGAGATTGTCGTCAAGGTAGGTGGCAAATTTTTTGAGATGCGCTTCACCGAGCAGCGCGCACAACCATTTGGCGTGTTCGATGCGTTCACGGATGCGCTCATAGGCGGCGAGATTGTCGTAGTAACCCGAGATCAGTCCGCCCAGAAAAAGGCACACGCCGGCAATGCCCGCGTGAAACAGCGCGAGGCTGTCGATCGGCGACAAATCATGCAACGCGTGCGTGGCTTGTTCCGCACTCATGATCGGCTGGCCGGTCAGTTTGCCAATCGCAAACGATAGCGCCATCGCGGTTGGAATCGCGATCAGCACGTTACCGGCAATGGCGGCAAACTGGCTGCGCAGCACGTCGACGATCAGCGTCGCGAGCTTTTCGACATCCTTCATGCGCCCGCGAATTTCACTGATGACGCCGGCAATGGTGGACGCCGTCATGGCCGGCTGCTTGGTGGCGAGCGTCCAGTGCATCACATGGATCAGCATGAAGCCGAATGAATAATTCATGCTGTACGCGAGTGCGTAGCCGAGCGGCGGCATGGTTGCCTGCGAGGAATACAACTTCAGCAGCGCCATGAAACCCACCAAACAGCCGGCGTACATCGCCGAGCGCCACATCCAGAAATATTCGTCGCGATTGGCCGCGATGTAATGTTCACCGGCGCGGCTCGCGTTGTCGGTGACACGCAGCGCCAATAGTCCGATGGTGCGGCTGATATGGCTGCGAATTCCCTGCCGCAGGCCGTCGCCGTGTATCACCTGGCCGAGAAACTCGACCCACAGCGTGATCGATTTGTAGTCGCCGCGATGATCGAGCTCCATCTCAGCCGATTCGTGGCGGGTGGCGAGAATCGCGATCAGCAGTTCCAGTCTCGCCAGACTCTGTACGAGCCTTCGCAGCAGATAGGTGAGCGTCAGACTGGTGCCGACACTGGCGGCACGGCTGCGAATTCGCAAAATCACCTCGCGGCATTGATCGATCAATACGTGGAGCTGGCGCTCATCTTCAGTGGGCGATTCGCCGCCGGCCAGATATTTTCGATAGCCGGCTGAAAATTGCTGCGCCTCGGCCGCCAGCGCCAGAAACGGGGAATCGTGATCGTCGATGCGCGGATGCAGACGCACCAATTCCGGTTCCAACCCCATCGCGCCGATGCGGATCGCCAGAATATCGCCGGCATCAAGCATCTGCGAGAGCGATTCCATCATCGACGATTCATCGCGCAATTCGGCCATCGCGAGTGATTGCCAGAACCGCATCTTCAATTCGGTCGGGACGGACTCCAGCCACACATAATCGTCACGGCGGTGAAACATCAGGTTGACGCAATCCTTCAAGTAACTGGTGTCGGTGATGGCGGGAAACACCCGCTGCACGACGCGTCGCCACAGTTCGGAGAAAAAACCAGTGTTGGGCAAAATGCCGCTGTCGGCGAAAAAACTCACCTGCTTGCGTCCCGGGAACAGCGCGAGCAACCGGCTGCGGAATGCGACGCGCAAACTCTCGTCGGCCTCGAATAGTTCGCAAAGCATTGTGAAACGTGCCGTGGCGAGCATTGCGTTGTTTGCATTTGCCGGTCGCAACGCGTCGATGAGCGCGACAAACTGCTCGAGCGGATCGGCGTTCTCGTCGGCCATGGCGCGTAGTGCGTTGATGAGGGCGAGGCGGGTGGCGTTGATTGATGGCATGTTGGAGATGATGTGTATATCGAAACGCAGAACCTGACCTGTCCGCGTCATGCGAAAGTTGGTGTCCATTGTATCGGTCAAGTGTGCCCGATCCAGCACTGACACACGCATTTTTCTGTCGTCAATTGACGACAAATGCGCAACACGGTGAGACTTACGGTGGCGTGCGGCGGCTATAATTCGAGCCATCTCTGCCACCACACACCACCATCGTCGTTTGATTTCCATGCTTGCCCACGAAACGCTCGCCCACCTCAAAACGCAGCTCAATTTTCAAGCCATCGGCGAGCCGGTGGGCAATCTCACGCTTGGGCGCGGGCAGTGGCATGGCCGCGAAACGTGTGATGTGCGTGATGTGCGTGATGTGCGTAATGTACACGTCGCCCTTGTCGAAAACCGGATTGCCAGCGGCGCGCTCGGCGCAAAGGAATGCGACAAACTTGCCAGCCTGTTCAAAATTATTGCGGCCAAAAAATTGCCGCTGGTAATGTATCTCGATTCGGCCGGCGCGAAAGTGTCGGAAGGATTGCCCGCGCTCGGCGCTTACCGCCACATGTATCGCGCGGCGCTGGCGATGGCCGAATCGGCTGCGCCCACGGTGGTGTTCTGCGGGGTGAATTGCTATGGCGGTGCCAGCATGCTGGCAAGCCTTGCGGGCACGCGCTACTACTCGCAAAATACCCGACTTGCGATGTCCGGCCCGGCGATTCTTGCGCAAACGGTGGGTGTATCGGTGCTCGATGACGTGTTTCAGGCGATGTCACTCGCCAGTATCGGCATGGAAGCGCGCGTTAAACTTTCGCTCGGCAATCTGGCCATGTCGCCGGACGTGTTGTCAGGCGACATGCCCGCCGCCGCAACCATTGAAGCGCGCCACATTGAACTCGGTGCGCGTCTTGGTTTGCCTGGATTGACTGGCAAGCGCGAACCCGCGCGAGCGGCCGAGAAAATCGAACGCAAGGATTTGGACAAGCTCTACCCCGAAGGCTATACCTTGGTTGAACAGGACGCGGTGTTGAAAGGGCAGGCGCGCATCGAGGGTTCACCGGTCGAGGTGCTCGGACTGATCGGCGGCAGGGTGCTGGTTGCGGCGCGCGCAT
>JANLQC010000260.1:0-3516 GCA_031367575.1 Betaproteobacteria bacterium
CAAAGTTATTTGAGCGGGCGGCGATCGATGGAGGCCGGCACCGGCGCGTCGTTGATGTGGTTGTCATTACCGTTGACGGCATTGGCAGCGGGATTTCTCGGCAGTCTTCATTGCATCGGCATGTGCGGCGGCGTGTCGGGCACGATTGCGCTGGCGGCAAAATCTCCCGGGCGCGATTTCGCCGGCGGCAGCATGTCGATGGCTACCCCGTCTGCCTATGCCATCACCACGATACATCGCACGCCTGCCCGCACGCAAACACGCGCCGCCGCTGCGATTGGCGCGAACGTCTTGGCGTTCAACAGTGGCCGCATCGCGAGCTACGCGTTGGCCGGTGCCATCGCGGGCGGTGCGGGTGGGCTGCTCGGCCAGACGTGGATCGTCGGCGAATCGTTCAACGCGCGCGCGATGTTGTTTCTGTTCGCCAACTTGATGATCGTGCTGACCGGCCTCTATGTGATGGGCTTGCCGCAATTGCTGGCACCGCTGGAACGCGTCGGTGGCAAATTCTGGCGTTACGTTGCGCCGGTCACAAAGCGTTTTCTGCCGATGGACACACTGCCGCGCGCCGCCATGTTCGGCGCGCTCTGGGGATGGATTCCGTGCGGATTGGTGTATGCGATGTTGTTGACGGCCATCGGTAGCGGTGGCGTCGCGTCAGGCGCATTGACGATGCTCGCGTTTGGCCTCGGCACCCTGCCCGCGATGCTGTTTGCCGGGCTCGCGATGGGCAACGTTGCGCGCTGGACACGCGAGATCCGGTTACGTCAGGCGGCGGGCGCGGTAATTGTAGCGCTGGGTCTCGTCGGTTTCGCACGCTATGACGCGCTAACATCATTGCAGGCCTTTGGCGCGCTCTGCCTTTCCATGCTGCCTGCATCATGAATAGCATTGCCAGCGATTTTGTCGTGCCACTGCCCACGACACACACGGCAGCGCAGGAAGCCTGCTTTCATTGCGGATTGCCGATGTCCGGCCCGGCCGCCTTCGTGATTCGCTTCGATGGCCGCATGCGCCCACTTTGTTGCGCAGGCTGCCACGCCGTGGCCAACACCATCACCGATGCCGGGCTCGATTTGTATTATCGCAATCGCGACGACGCACCGCGCGCGCGCGGAACGGTTTCGGATGATCGCGATCAAACGCAGCGTCAGGTGGATGCCTTGTTCAAGCAAGATGCCGTGGCAGAAAACTACCTGGTCGCATCCGATGCATCGAACCGGCGTGCCGATCTTTATGTCGATGGCATCACCTGCGCGGCGTGCGTGTGGCTGGCAGAGTCGGTGCTGGCGCGCGTACCCGGTGTCACTACCGCATCCGTCAATCAAATTACCCATCGTGCGAGTGTGTGCTGGCAGGCGGGCAGCACGAACCTCGGTGCGTTGCGCGCGGCGCTGCGGGCGGTTGGCCTCAAGGCCCAACCGGCCACCGCGACGGCACGATTCGCGGCCCGACGCAAACAGCGGCGGCGCGCACTGATCGAGCTCGGAGTCGCGTTGCTGTCCATGATGCAGGTGATGATGTTCACCGTGCCGCTGTATTTTTATGCGACTGAGGAGGTCAGTGCGGAAGCGCGCCTGCTGATGGGCTGGGCCGGATTCGTGTTGACGCTGCCGGTACTGCTAATATCGGCGCGCTCGTTTTTCGTTGGAGCATGGCGTGATTTGAAATTGCATCGCATCGGCATGGATACGCCAATTTCCCTTGCCATTATTGCCACCTTTGTCAGTAGCGCCGTGTCGCTATGGGCCGGCGGCAGTGATCTCTATTTCGATTCGATTTCGATGTTCGTTTTCCTGCTGCTGGCGGCGCGCTATCTTGAATCATCGGCCCGCGAATCCTCGTTGCAATTGATCGAGCGCCTGACCAATGCTGCGCCGGCGATGGCGACGCGCATCATTGGTTTTCCGGTTGCACATGAACTGGAAACAGTCGCAGCGAACGTGTTGCGCGCCGGCGATGTCATTCGCGTTGCCAGCGGCGAAGCCGTGGCCACGGATGGCGTTATCGTTGAAGGAAAAAGCGAATTCGATGAGTCGCTGCTGACCGGCGAATCGCGGCCGGTTCCGCGCACGCTGGCCAATGTGCTGAACGGTGGTTCAATCAATTGCGGTGCGCCGGTATTGATGCGCGTGACGCGCATCGGCGAGGCCACCACGGTCGCCGGTTTGCGACGACTCACCGAGCACGCACTGGCGGCACGACCGCGATTCAGCGAAATTGCTGATCGCGTGTCGCGCTGGATCGCGCCGTTGACCGTGTTGCTGGCCGGTGCAGCGGCGCTCGCGTGGTGGGGAATCGATCCATCGCGGAGCTTTCCGGTCGCGGTCGCCGTGCTCGCGGTGACCTGCCCGTGCGCCCTTGCACTGGCGGCGCCGGCCGCGCAGGCGCTGGCGATCAACCGGCTCGCGCGCGAGGGTCTGCTGATTACCCGCGCCAACACGCTGGAAAAAATCGCCGCCGCCACCGACATCGTGTTTGACAAGACCGGCACGCTCACCGATGGCACACTTGGCGTGGAAGCGGTGCAGGCGCTTGGCACGATGGAGGCCGAAGAAATTGTTGCCATTGCCGTCGCGCTGGAGGGAGGCTCGCCGCATCCCGTTGCACGTGCGTTGGGTGCATTGCATTCCTTCAACACGCCACATTCACGCTCCATGTTGAACACACATGGTCCGTTTGCGCGTTTTCTCGCTGCTGAAAGTGGGGCGGGCGTCACCGGCACCATCGATGGTGTTCAATACCGGTTGGGCACGCGCACATTTGTCGAATCCGTGGTGGCACATGCGCTGCCGGCGGGCACCTCGCCGGCGGCAACGCTATTTCTCGGCAGCGCCCGCCAATGGTTGGCGGCCATTATTATTTCCGACACACTCAAAGCCGACGCCGCCGAAAGTGTGGATGCACTACGCGTGTGTGGTCTCACCACGCACATCCTGTCCGGTGATCGGCAGGATCGCGTCAACGTCGTTGCCGACGCCGTTGGCGTCACTTCCGAAATGGTACGCGCCGGGCAAACGCCCTCACAAAAACTCGATCATTTACGTGGCTTGCTCGAACAAAATCGAACCGTGATTGCTGTGGGTGATGGCATCAACGATGCACCCGTGCTGGGTGCCGCCAGCGTCTCGATTGCGATTGGCACCGGTGCCGATCTTACGCGCCTCACGGCCGACGCGGTACTGTTGTCACCGCATCTGGCACCGCTCGCGACCGCGCGCCATGTTGCGCGCCGAATGCAAACAATCATTCGCCAGAATTTTGCGTGGGCGATTGCCTACAACGTGATTGCCGTGCCACTCGCGGTGGCCGGGCAAATCACGCCGGCATCGGCGGCCATCGGCATGGCGTTGAGTTCTCTCGTGGTGGTCGCCAATTCACTGCGTCTCTGCGAACGCCCCGGATCGATATGGAAATCCTGATTCTGCTGATTCCAATGAGTGTTGTGATTGCACTGGTAATCGGCGTGGCGTTCTGGTGGTCGGCCGATAGTGGCCAGTTCGACGATCTGGAGAG
>JANLQC010000274.1:0-3421 GCA_031367575.1 Betaproteobacteria bacterium
CCGTCAATGAAGCCGTTGCGTGCGTGCGTGAAGGCATCGTGGTTGACGCCGATCTCTGCGACGCCGGCGTCATTTTCGGCACCGGTTTCGCCCCGCATCGCGGCGGGCCGATCAATTATTTACGCGCCGCCGGAAAGGAAAAATTATTGGCGGAAATGAAGGCGCTGGAACAAAAATATGGCGTACGTTTTGCCGCTGATGACGGTTGGCAATCGATTTACTGATCCAGCAGTCAACTCCGTTGGCGATTGCCCCAATACCCTTTCCCCGCCAAGGCGGGGATCCAGGTTTGCGCTGAGTGAGCCGCGAAACTTGAACCCGCCTTCACGGAGAAAGCACAAGTACTCAACATGGCTGGCTACCGAATCAAGAGTGGAAGGATCGAAATGAGTCAGGCAATGTCACTGTGGCTGAAGCTGAAGGACAAGCCGTTCGGTAAATGGCTGTACTCGCAAATCCTCTGCTGGAAAGTTCCCTACTTTTCCACCATCGCGCCACGTTTTGAAGAACTGCGGCCCGGCTATTCGCGTATCAGCATGAAAAAACGCCGCGCCGTGCATAACCATATTGGCACCGTGCATGCCATCGCCGCGTGCAATCTGGCTGAGATGTGTGCGGGTACGATGATTGAAGCGTCGCTACCCATCACCATGCGCTGGTTGCCGAAGGCGATGACGGTGCAGTATCTGAAAAAATGCGAGACCGATCTGGTGGGCGAGGCGACGACCGATGATTTTTCCGACGGCCCGGCGCGTGATGTGATTGTCGGCGTCGATATCAAGGACAACTGCGGCAACGTCGTCGTGCATGCGGACATTACGATGTACGTGAGTCCGAAAAAGAAAGCGAGTTAGTTCCCCGATTTCGTGGGATAGAATCGCAACCTACGCGGCACCGTCCGACAAAACAAGGGGAAAAATCATGCAGGATAGCCCGCCGCAAATCGACCCCACCGCGCCCAGCGCGAATGCGGCGGCGGATGCACCGGCGCCGCCGGCGGCAAATGCCATTGCCATTCCCTCCGCCGAGGCGCATCCGTTTCGGTTCACGGGAACGACCGGCGAATTTTTCGGTATCTGGATCGTCAATCTGTTTCTGACCATCATCACGGTGGGCATCTACTCGCCGTGGGCGAAAGTCAGAAAGAAGCGCTACTTCTACGGACACACCTGGGTGGCGGACGCAAATTTTGAATATCACGGCAATCCCGTTGCCATTCTCAAAGGGCGGCTCATCGCGCTGGCGGTGTTCGCCGTGTACTCGGGGTTCGCGCACTTCATGCCGCAGGTCGCGGTCTTTCTCGCCATTCTCCTGTTCGCCGCCGCGCCCTGGTTCATCGCGCGATCAATGGCGTTCAACGCCTTCAATTCCAGCTACCGCAACATCCGCTTTCGCTTTCACGCGACCTATCTCGACGTGTTCAAGGCGATCGGTCCGATGGGCATCGTGCTGGTCATTTCATTTTTCATTCCCACAATCGACCCAAACCAAAAAACCGAACCCCCGGTCATTTTTTTCGTCGTGCTCGCCCTGCAAATGCTGGCGTTTTTTCTCGTGTACCCTTACGTCGTGGGTGCACTGAAACGGTTGCATGTCAATCATTCCCAGTTCGGATCCAGTTCGTTCAACACGGCGGCGACCATTGGTGACTTCTATAAAATATTCTTCCTGACCATCGGTGTTTTGATCGTATTGCTTGTCGGCGCCGCGTTGCTCGGCGGCATTGCCGGCGCGCTGATTGCGATGATCAACAAGACTGCCGCCGCTTTTGCGTTTGTGATCGGGATCATGCTGGTCTATTTCATCGTGTTCCCGCTGATGATCGGATTTTCCCAAGCCCGCACGGCGAATCTGGTCTTCAATAAAACACGTCTTGACACGTCCATTTCATTTTCGAGCACGCTCAAAGCGAGAAAGTTGGCGCTGTTGTATCTCACCAATCTGCTGGCCATCGTGTTTTCGATGGGCCTCGCGATTCCCTGGGCCGTGATCCGTGCTGCGCGTTACCGCCTCGAATGCCTGACGCTGCATTCAAGTGTGCCGATGGAACAATTTGTCTCGGGTGTCGCGGCCAATGTGAGCGCCACCGGCGAAGAGCTCGGCGAATTTTTCAATATCGATCTTTCCTTGTGATCCTGTCGTGATTGCCGCTTCCATCGTCGTCGATTTCTATGACGGCCAATCCGCAAAGCGTCACGCCGCAACCCTTGCCGTGGTGGATGGCACGGTCGCACTTTCTGCGGAGGGCATGCCGACTATCACCTGCCCGCGAAGCGAGGTAAAGGTGTTGTCTGGATTGCGCGGTGCGCCACGGCGCATTGAGTTTCCGGGCGGGGCGGTGGCCGTCACGCCGGATAACGTGTGGGTGGACCAAGTGTTTCAAGTGTCGGCAAAAGCGACACTCGCGCACCGGCTGGAATCGCATATTGGTTTCGTCGTGGCCGCCATGTTGGGTATCGCCACCGCGATGGTGCTGGGATATCTGTACGGTATTCCGTGGGCGGCGCGCGAAATTGCCGAACGCATGCCCGACGGCATTGAACAACACATCGCCCTGCAGGGCCTCAAGTCGCTCGATCAAATCGTATTCGAGCCGACAAAATTGACGCCGGAAAAGCAAAGGGAAATCACTGACCTGTTTTCAACGTTGCGAATGGAGGCCGGATTGCCGAATCAAATCCGCCTCGAGTTTCGCGAAGGTGACTGGATCGAAGCCAACGCGCTGGCACTTCCGGGTGGCGTGGTGGTGATCACCGACGAGTTGGTCGCGGCCATGCCCGGCATGGATGAAATCGCCGCCGTGCTTGCGCATGAGCTGGGGCATGTGCATCACCGGCATAGCCTGCGGCAGTTGCTGCAAAGTTCGCTCACCGCCATGGCCGCAATGGCGATTTACGGCGATGTGACCGCCATCACCGGGTTGGCCGCAAGCGCACCGACCATCCTCGCGCACACCGGCTACTCGCGCGATCACGAGCGCGAATCCGATGTATTTGCTTTTGCGCTGCTGAAGAAAATCGGTCGCTCGCCGCGCGCATTTGCCTCCGCGATGAAGGCGCTTGAGCGCGCGCACCGGCTCAGCAGCAAGGCGGCGCGCTATCCCTGGGAAAAAGGGAAATCCAGGAAAAAATCGGCGGATTCGACCGACCCGGAAAAAAGCCGCGACGAGCCGCCGCCGCGCACCGGTTCTGCGCGCGCGACCATTCCCGATTACCTCGCCACTCATCCGGCGACCGCAGAACGCATTCAGGCCGCATTGGATGCGGCCGAAAAATAAACGCGTCCTCTGGGTGCCTGGTCGCATTGCACATTGCATGCTGACGACCCGCCGTATAATTTCTGATCGACTGATGCAACACCGTGTGGAAAAATCACCCTGGGAGCGGGGAATTGGCGGAATCGATCCTGCAAAACCGGCGCG
>JANLQC010000283.1:0-3057 GCA_031367575.1 Betaproteobacteria bacterium
CGATGATGTCGCCAATGACCAGCGCAAAGTGATTTATTTGCAGCGCAATGAATTGCTCGATGCCGATGATATTTCCGAGACCATCACCGGCATGCGCGGTGGTGTCCTGCAAGGGACGGTGGAACAATTCGTGCCACCGGAAACTGTAGAAGAGCAATGGGACATCCCGCAACTCACGCGTACTTTGGCGCAGGACTTCAACCTGCAAGTACCGGTCGATGAATGGCTGAAAAGCGACGCCGAACTGGATACGCATAAGATCGCCGAGCGCGTCGCCAGGCAAGCCAATGAGGACTACGCCGCCAAGTTTCAGCAGATCGATCCGACGCTGCTGCATCAATATGAGCGCGCCGTCATGCTGCAATCGATCGATTCACATTGGCGCGAACATCTCGCGTCGCTCGATTATTTGCGCCAAGGCATCCACCTCAGGGGCTACGCACAAAAGCAACCCAAGCAGGAATACAAGCGCGAAGCATTCGAACTTTTCAGCGGCATGCTCGATGGCATCAAACGCGAAGTCACGCAGATTTTGATCAACGTGCAAGTACGTTCGTCAGATGAAGTGGCCGCGGCGGAGAAAGCGGCGGAAGAAGCTGCAGCGAAGGCCGCGCAGAACGTGCAGTATCACCATGCCGATTACAACGAGGCGTTGGGCGGTGCCGATGCGGAGGGCGGCAGTGAGACCCATGCAACCGCCGGATCGGAACCCGCAGCGCGGCCTTTTGTGCGCGAGGGCCAGAAGATCGGCCGCAATGATCCGTGCTGGTGCGGGTCGGGGAAGAAGTTCAAGCAGTGTCATGGGAAGTTGAGCTAGGCCTCCACTGTGCAGTCGCGGGAATTGCTGAAATGAGCAGGTTCGACGAATCATTACGCGTGTTCGCCACAACGGACGCGGCGAGTCTGGCGACGAACCTGTTCCGCGAATCATTCAATGGCGAGTTTCCGGAACCACGCACTGCCCGCGTGCTGGACGTTGACATTCATCCTGCCGATTGGCGGCAGTATGTTGCCATGTACCGCTGGCCGGATGGCCGTGAAGAGTGCGTTGGATTTTGCAATTGGATACGCTACAAGGAGGTATATCTCGAAGGGGGTCTTGCCGCCAAGCGTGACTTCTATCGACGGTTGGATCGCGAACACTTTGCCTCATGCCGCGCGCGTGGCGGCGTCGCCCAAATTGTGATGGAGCACGCCGCCACCGAACTTAACGACTGTGCCGCCTGGTTTGGATATTGCGGAGACGCAAAGGCGCTGCAGGTCGATTTGCGCGTGGGTTACGTGCGGACTGAGCATCCCTTCGTGATCGTCAAGTGGATGCGAGAAATGTCCGTCATCGATCAGCGCAAGTGGATCGATGAGATCATCCGCATTGGGCCATTCTGAACCGATGTATCCGGTCCCCGTCCTGACCTACCATGCGCTGAATATCAGCGGCAACGACTATGCTAACAATGATCATGTCGCGTTCGCGAGCGATCTTGAAATGGTTACCGCGCTCGGTTGGCGCATCGCACCGCTTCGCCTTGTTGTCGATGCGTATCTTGGATCCGCACCGGCGCTGGGAGACAAGACGCTTGCGGTCACATTCGACGACGCCACCGATTTCGATTTCCACGACTTACCGCACCCGACGGCGGGCCAACAACGCAGCATGCTCAATATCATGCGCGATTTCGTCGCCGCCCATCCCGGTGCGCAGCCCGGCCTCCACGCCACCTCATTCGCCATCGCCTCGCCGGATGCGCGCGCAGCGATGGACCGCATTTGCATTCTGGGTCGCTCCTGGATGAACGACGCGTGGTGGCCTGAAGCAGTAGCCACTGGACTGATTGGCATCGCCAATCATAGCTGGGATCACAACCATGAGGCGGTGGAACGGGTTGCGCAACGCAACCAGGAAAAAGGAAATTTCTTCTGCATCGACAATGAAAACGATGCCAACGCCCAAATCCGCCAATCCGCTCGCTTCATTGAGGCCCGCGCGCCGAGTCCCGCAGTGTCGCTGTTTGGCTATCCGTACGGCCACGTCAATGAATTCCTGTCTCGCGACTACCTGCCGCGCCAAGCCGCATCAAATGCTCCGTTCGTCAACGCGGCCTTTGGCACCGCAGCCGGAAAAATACACGCAGGCAGCGACCGCTGGAACCTACCGCGCTATGTTTGCGGCTGGCACTGGAAATCAAGCGAAGATCTCGGCCAATTGCTGCGCGACTAGAAGCGAACGACTACGGCATCCTGCCCACCCCAGAATGCGCGCGAGAAACAATGTGAAGGCAAACGCCCGAGTGCCGCTTCCACTTGACCCGAAACGAATCGGCTCGTCGTGTATGTGGTGCCGTAGATTTCAGCATCGATCGACGGCGATTCTGAACTGGCAATGAAATGCGTGCCATTGGCTGAAAAACTCACACCGAGTTCCCGCGCCGAAGTCTCATTGGCGACGCTGAAAACGAGAACTCCGCCCGGCGCAACTGCGGAACCTAGCGCATGCAGCCACGGTTTCCACATGGCCGGCGGAAGGTGGGTAAACATCGACAGCACGAAAACAAGATCATATTGTTCAGGCAACGTCACAAGCTCAGGATTGTGCGCCGACAATATGCCATTGACGCCGAACTGTTCCTGTAAAAACTCGATGCTTCCCGGCATCACGTCAGCACACGTGATGCGCCCCGGCAGGACATGCACGAGATGCCGCGTGAACCGGCCAAAACCCGCCGCGAATTCCAGCACGCTTTCCATCTTGAGGAGCGGCTTATCGATTCTTTCCAGAATCACTATCAATTCCGACAGCGTCCGCCACCCGTCGGAAAGATATTCACGGATCGGATTTTTCGCGATTTCGTGATTGGCAAAAAAACGAAAAATATCGTCGCGCGGGTCGATCAGGCAATTGACTTGCAACCAGCGGCCATACGCCTGTGGTGCTTTTAGCCGCTCGAGCGCGTTGTGCGCATTGATACTGGCGGGATCCGCCAACATGGCGGCGGCATACTGTTTCGCGGCTTCAACGGGATCCGTTGCGACAAGCGAATCTGCGGACGCAATCATTGC
>JANLQC010000350.1:0-8354 GCA_031367575.1 Betaproteobacteria bacterium
CGGTCACGACACGCACGTTGCGATTCTGATGGGGGTCGCGCAAATTCTCGCCAGCCTTCGTGCCGAGATTTGCGGCACCGTCAAATTCATTCTCCAGCCGGCCGAAGAAATGCCGCCTGCGGGCGAAGAGGGCGGCGCGCAGTTGATGATCAAGGAAGGCTGCATGGAAAACCCGCATGTCGATGCGATTTTCGGGTTGCACATCACCTCCAAAATGCATGCGGGCAAGATCGGCTTTCGCCCGGGCCCGTTCATGGCGAGTGCGGACACGTTCCGCATCTTCGTGCGCGGCAATCAAACCCACGGCGCCCAGCCATGGAGTGGCGTCGATCCGATCGTGGTCGGCTCGCAAATCGTGATGGGATTGCAAACCATCGTGTCGCGAAAATTGAATCTGACCGAAGAGCCTTCGGTGGTCACGGTCGGCAGTTTTCATGCCGGCAATCGCAGCAACATCATTCCTGATGAAGCCAAAATGGAAGGCACCATCCGCACTTTCGATGAAAAGCACCGCGCCGACATCCATCAGTTCATCGAGAAAATTACCACGTTGATCGCCGAATCGGGCGGCGCGAAAGCGCATGTGCATATTGAAACCGGCTACCCGGTCACGGTCAACAACACGCCGCTGACGGAATGGGCGGTGCCGGTGTTGCAGCGTGCGATAGGCGAAGCGAACGTGAGCCTGTGCCCGAAAACCTGCGGCGCGGAAGATTTTGCGTTTTACCAGCAGCAGGTGCCGGGCCTGTTTTTCAATATCGGCTGCACACCGCCCGATCAAAACTGCAAATATGCGCCGTCGAATCACAGTCCACGGTTTTATGTCGACGAGAGCGGCTTGAAAGTGGGGGTGAAAGCACTGGCGACGCTGGCGCTGGCGTGGTTGGCGTCGCCGCACGTTTAACGGTTCCACGCAGCGCGTCCTGAATGCCAGTAACGAGGCTAGATCTACGTGTGACAACAATTAGGGAAAGGGCTATTGCATATTTCTGTCCCGAAGCGAATTGAGGGACACAACCAGGTTCTGGTGGCGTCAAAGCGAGGGCATTCACCAGAGTTCATTTTGGCACCGGTACTCGATAGCCATGTTGATACAAACTTCCTAAGCATTCGCCTTCTGGATTCGGGCCTTGAAATAGTCGGCCTACGCGCGCCCGCATACAAGACGAACGCGGAGATTGGTGCCTACTGGGAGGCGCCAAAGCACAACCTCGAAGGCATGACAGATCGCCGCATTCTGATAATTGGTTATCTGTGCTTGAGAAACTCATCAAGTGCAAGCCCGATATCTTTGGCGATTTGACGAAGCAATATTGGGGAGATGTCTCGACCCTGATGAAACGGCACCGTTGTACAGCGCCCCCCGGGATCGCGGAATTGCTGGTGTGATCCACGCTGGCGAACCTCGGTAAAACCGAGTTTAACGAGAATGGCGATGACTTCATTCGACTTGAGGACGGGAACGTTCCCCATGGCTCAAGCAACAGCGACGTTTTGAACCCCGACAAATTCCGACTCAAGTTTGGGTTCGCCGTCTTCAAGAAGCATCGCAATGACATCGTGCAGGTTGCGATTGACTTCATCCAGTGTTTCTCCCTGGGAATGGGCACCGGGAAAACCGGGAACAAAACCAACGAACAGCCCGGTTTGCGGGCATCGCTCAATTACGGCTGAATAGACTGTCATGGCTGGCTCAATACTCACAAGGGAAATGCAATTATCATTCTATGGCAGGTGATAAGCAAACGTTTAAGGTCATAGTGGGAGTGACCGGCGCGCGGTCGATGAGCGTTGAAAGTTGAGAACCTTTCAAAGGCTCCCGTTGGCTGGCCGGTGCCATTGCAAGCAAAGAAACGGTGCTCGTCTCGAGCACCACCATCAACGATCCCGCCACCCCGCGTTACCCTTGATGCGTGTGGCCTCAGCGGATGTCCCGGCAACACGTTCTTTTGCTGTAAACTAATTGCCATTAGTTCACTCGGGGTCGCCATGCTAACCATCAACATTCATGAGGCAAAAACGCAGCTATCCCGTCTGGTCGAATTGGCCGCGCAGGGGGAGGCGTTCATCATTGCCAAGGCGGGCAAGCCAATGGTCAAGGTGATTCCGCTGGGCAAAAAGGACACGGGAACAAACAGCCGTCTGGGTTTCATGGCGGGCGAGTGCGTCATCCCGGATGATTTCGACCAAATGGGCAGCGATGAAATTGGCGGAATGTTCGCGGGCAGGAACGCATGAATCTGCTGCTCGATACCCACCTGTTGCTGCGGGCGGCGATCGAGCCAAAGCGGCTTTCGGCAAAAGCGCGCACCTTGTTGCTGGATCCTGCCAATCAACTGATATTCAGTGCCGCCAGTCTGTGGGAAATTTCCATCAAGAATGGTCTTGATCGGTCTGACTTCAAAGTTGATCCGCGCCGCTTGTGGCGCCTGCTGCTGGTCAACGGGTATCGCGAATTGCCGGTCAGCGGCGAACATTCCGTCGCCGTTGACGATTTGCCGCCAATGCATAAGGATCCTTTTGACCGCATTCTGATCGCGCAAGCGCGGGTGGAAGGCATGTTGCTGCTGACCGTGGATAAGGTGGTTGCAAAATATGGCGAAGGAGTGCGAAAGGTATGAATGCCGGCCGGTATGGGCGGTATTCGTTTCGGCGTGGGTTGAGATGCACAAACGGGCTCGTGTGTCGGGCACCCGGTGCATCATTTCCCGCAATGGCGTAAAATGGCCGCATTGCGCCGATTTGAGCTTCAGCTTGCGGGCGCTGGGTGAATTGGTTGGTTGATGAACCCTAAATCCAGCTAAAGCGAGACAGCGATTTCCAACGAAACCTGTCCCGATTTGCGGGCAGGTTTTTTCGTTTACGGAGTGAAGATGTTGCAACACCGGCGAACTTTCGGCGCAATTATCCTCGGCATGTTTTTGCCGATGATGTCGCCGGTCGTGCTTGCGCAGCCGCCCGCCGCGACGCCGAAAATATCCGAAGGCGAAAAACTCGCGGCCATCGCCGAACGCTATTTTCAGGACACCCTGACGTTAAATCCCCTCAAGGGTTCGAGAGATACCGGCGAGGCGAAATACGAAGGCGAGCTCGCCATTGCTATCGCGCCCACCCATCGCGTCATGCAGCGCGCACTTTACCAGCGTGTGCAGCGCGAGGTGGCGGCGCTGAACGCAAAATTGATGTCACCAGCGGATCAATTGACGCGCGCCCTGCTGGATGACGAAGTCACCTCACGCTTTGGGTTGATGCGCTTTCCCGAAGACTTGATGCCGCTCGACCAATACGGGAGCTTGCCGGTCGAAATCGCGCAGTTCGGCACTGGCCAGGATATTCAACCGTTGAAGACCGTTGAGAATTATCGAAATTACCTGAAGCGGCTTGAGAAACTGCCGGTCTGGATTGATCAGGCCATCGTCAACATGCGCGCGGGGATGGAGCGCGGCATCGTGCCGCCCAAAGCACTGATTGAAAGCGGATTGCCGTCGCTAAAGGCGCTTACCACCAAAGACCTCGACAAGAGCGCATTCAACCTTGCGATCGGTAATTTTCCGGTGACATTTACTGTGGCGGAAAAGGAAAAAATCGCGACCGAATATGGTGAAGCCATTGAGTCGCGGCTGATTCCCGCGATGACGAAACTGGTGACGTTTGTCGAACATGACTATTTGCCGAAATGCCGCATGACGGTGGGCCTTGATGCGCTGCCCAACGGCAAGATATGGTACGAAACCCTGCTGCGCTATTACACCACCACCAAACTGAAACCCGACGAGGTTCATGCGCTTGGATTGAAGGAAGTTGCGCGCATCCGCCGCGAGATGGAAAAAGTCAAGGCCACGTACAAATTCAAAGGCACGCTGAACGAATTTTTCAAATGGCACGAGTCACAGCCGGAGCACCGAGCGTTCAAAACCGAGCAGGATGTGCTCAATGCATATGCGGCGTTGAACAAAAAGATCCTCGAAAAACTGCCGCAATTATTTGGCCGCGCCCCGAAAGCGCCGCTGGAAATCCGCGCTGAACCGGAACTAACACGCGCCACCGCCACTGACCACTATTCTTCTCCGGCACCCGATGGCTCGCGGCCCGGTGTTTACTTTGCCGTGGTCGAGGATGCCACCAAATACCGCAACACCACGATGACCTCAACATTTCTGCACGAGGGGCAACCGGGGCACCATTATCACATCGCCATCCAGCAGGAATTACCGTTGCCGAAATTTCGCCAGCACGGCTGGAATGCAGCGTTCATTGAAGGGTGGGCACTGTACGCTGAGACCTTGGGCCGCGAGATGGGATTGTTCGACGATCCCAATGCCTACTTCGGGCATCTGTCCGATGAATTATTGCGTGCGGTGCGATTGGTGGTCGATACCGGGCTGCACACCAAGGGCTGGACGCGCGAGCAAACGATCAAGTACATGATGGATACTCAGGGCTATTCGGAAACCGAATCGCGCCGCTATGCCGAACGCTATATCGGTTGGCCGGGGCATTCACCTTCCTACAAAATCGGCGCACTGAAAATCCAGGAATTGCGCGAACGCGCGCGCCTGAGACTCGGCGCAAAATTCAGCCTGAAGGATTTTCACGATCAGGTGTTGAGCGATGGTGTGTTGCCGATGCATCTGCTGGAAACGAAAATCGACAATTGGATTGCTTCTCAAACTCTTAAATAAGTTCGTGTCATCCTGAGCAGAGCGAAGGATCTCGTTCCAGTTTCGCCACGATCCTTCGCTGCGCTCAGGATGACAATAATTTTATATAGCCCGCACAAAATGGACCACTCAATCTCTACCCGCCCCGCCCGTACCGCCGCTCTCGAAAAAGCGCTGATGCAGCGCATCCTGGTGCTCGATGGCGCGATGGGCACCATGATTCAACGCTATCGATTGACCGAGGCCGAATATCGCGGCACACGCTTTGCTGCATGGCAAAAAGACTTGCGCGGCAACAATGATTTGCTGACGTTGACGCGCCCGCATGTCATTCGCGAAATTCATCGGCAGTATCTGGAGGCGGGTGCCGACATCCTTGAGACCAATACCTTCAACTCGACATCGGTATCGATGGCCGATTACGGCCTGCAGGCACTTGGTTACGAATTGAATTTCGAAGGCGCGAAACTCGCGCGCGACGTTGCCGATTTGATGACGCTTGAGTCCCCGGCCAAACCGCGCTTTGTGGCCGGTGTGCTGGGGCCGATGAATCGCACGTTGTCGCTTTCACCCGACGTGAACGATCCCGGATTTCGCGCCGTCAATTTCGATGAAGTAAAAGACGCCTATCGCGAAGCCACCCGCGGCTTGATCGATGGCGGTGCCGATATCATTTTGATCGAAACCATTTTCGATACGCTCAATTCCAAGGCGGCTATTTTTGCCGTCGAAGAAGAATTTGAAGCGCGTGGAATGGTGCATGAACATCGTTTGCCGGTGATGATTTCCGGCACCATCACCGACGCATCCGGCCGCACGCTTTCCGGGCAGGTCGTCGAGGCGTTCTACAACTCGGTGCGCCACGCGAATCCGCTCTCCATTGGTTTCAACTGCGCGCTCGGTGCCAAAGAATTGCGTCCGCACATTGAAGAACTCGCCGAACGAGCCGAGTGCTATGTGTCCGCGCATCCCAACGCAGGGTTGCCGAACGCGATGGCGGAATACGATGAATTGCCCACGCAAACGGCGGCGTTCATTCGCGAATGGGCTGAAGCCGGCTGGCTCAACATCACCGGCGGCTGCTGCGGCACCACGCCGCAACACATCGAGGCGATTTCCAACATCGTTGCGTCATTCAAACCGCGCCATGTGCCGAAAATTGAAAAGCGCTTGCGCTTGTCCGGCCTTGAAGCCGTCAACATCGGCGACGATTCGTTGTTTGTCAACGTCGGTGAGCGCACCAACGTCACCGGTTCGCGCGCGTTTGCGAAGTTGATTTTGAATGGCGATTACACCGGCGCATTGACGGTCGCACGCCAGCAGGTTGAGAACGGCGCGCAGGTGATCGATATCAACATGGACGAAGCGATGCTCGATTCGCAGGCGGCCATGACCAAATTTTTGAACCTGATCGCAAGCGAACCCGATATTTCGCGGGTGCCGATCATGATCGACAGTTCCAAATGGAGCGTGATCGAGGCGGGCCTGAAATGCGTGCAGGGCAAAGCCATCGTCAATTCGATTTCGATGAAGGAAGGTGTGCCCGAATTCATTCGCCACGCCAAGCTCGCGCGCCGCTATGGTGCGGCGGTGATCGTGATGGCGTTCGACGAAAAAGGCCAGGCCGATACTTACGCGCGCAAGACCGAAATCTGCGCGCGCTGCTATCAAATCTTGACTGAAGAAGTCGGTTTCCCGCCGGAAGACATTATTTTCGACCCGAATATATTCGCCGTCGCCACCGGTATCGAAGAGCACGCCAACTACGGCCACGATTTCATTCGCGCTACCGAATGGATTCGCAAAAACCTGCCGCACGCAAAAGTGAGCGGTGGTGTATCCAATGTGTCGTTTTCGTTCCGTGGCAACGATCCGGTGCGCGAAGCCATTCACACCGCATTCCTGTATCACGCCGGCCGCGCGGGCATGACGATGGGCATTGTGAACGCCGGGCAACTCGGCGTGTACGACGATATCCCGAAAGATTTGCTCGAGCGGGTGGAGGACGTGTTGTTCAATCGCCGCGCCGACTCCACCGAACGGCTGGTGGATTTCGCCGAACAATATAAAGGCCAGAAAAAGGAAAATATCGAAGACCTGTCGTGGCGTGAACAAACCGCTGAGGCGCGGCTCTCGCATGCGTTGGTGCGTGGTATCACCCAATATATCGTCGACGATACGGAGGAAGTGCGTCTCAAAGTGAAAGCGGCCGGTGGCCGGCCGATCAATGTCATCGAAGGTCCGTTGATGGATGGCATGAACGTGGTCGGCGATTTGTTTGGTGCGGGAAAAATGTTCCTGCCGCAAGTGGTGAAGTCCGCCCGCGTGATGAAGCAGGCGGTGGCGCATCTGGTGCCGTTCATTGAAGAAGAAAAGCGTTTGCTCGGCAGCGAAAATTCCAAAGCCAAAGGCAAGATCGTCATGGCCACCGTGAAGGGGGACGTTCACGACATCGGCAAAAATATCGTCGGCGTGGTGATGCAATGCAACAACTATGAGGTGGTGGATCTGGGCGTGATGGTGGCTTGCGACAAGATTCTTGACACCGCCATCGCCGAGAAAGCCGACATCATTGGTTTATCGGGCTTGATCACGCCGTCACTCGAAGAAATGGCGCACGTGGCAAAGGAAATGCAGCGCCGCGGCTTCACCATTCCGCTTCTGATCGGCGGCGCGACCACCTCGCGCACGCACACGGCAGTGAAAATCGAGCCGAACTACCAATATCCCGTGGTGTGGGTGCCGGACGCGTCGCGCGCGGTGGGCGTGTGCAGCAATCTCTTGTCGGACGAATTGAAAAACGATTTTGTCAACGCGACGCGCGAAGATTACGTCAAAGTCCGCGAACAGCACGCCAATAAGAAAGGCGTGAAACTGATTCCGCTGCCGTCCGCGCGCGCCAATAAGGCAAAGATCGAGTGGACCGGCTGCGTCCCGCCGAAGCCCACGTTCACCGGTGTGAAGCCGCTCAAAAATTATCCGCTGGAAGAATTGGTGCCGTTCATCGATTGGGCCCCGTTTTTTCAGACCTGGGATTTATGGGGCACTTTTCCGCAAATACTCGACGACCCCACCGTCGGTGCCGCCGCGCGCGAAGTGTTCGACAACGGCAGGAAAATGCTCGACCAGATCGTAAAAGGTCGTTGGTTGAGCGCGAACGCGGTGGCTGGTTTCTGGCCCGCCAATAGTGTGGGTGACGACATCGAAATCTACACCGATGAGTCGCGCGCCAAGGTATTGACGACTTTCCATCACCTGCGCCAGCAAAACGAAAAACCGGCCGGCAATGCGAATCAATGTCTCGCGGATTTTGTTGCGCCGAAAGAGTCGGGCATCAACGACTATCTCGGCGCTTTCGCCGTCACCGCCGGCCTCGGCTGCGAACAACGTGCCAAAGCTTTTGAAGCCGCCAATGACGACTACAGCGCCATCATGATCAAGGCGCTCGCGGATCGATTGGCCGAAGCGTTTGCCGAACATCTGCACTGGAAAACACGCCGCGAATATTGGGGCTACGCACCGGATGAAAAACTTTCCAGCGCGGCGATGATCGCCGAAAAATATGTCGGCATTCGTCCCGCACCTGGCTACCCCGCGTGCCCCGAGCACACCGAAAAGGGCCCACTGTTCGAGATTTTGCAAGCACCCGAAAAAGCCGGCATTACACTGACCGAAAGTTTCGCGATGTGGCCC
>JANLQC010000358.1:0-6190 GCA_031367575.1 Betaproteobacteria bacterium
CATCAGCGTCGGAAATTGGCGATAGATGGCTGCGATACGTTTCAAGGCAGCCGCATCGCGATCAGTAAACTGGTTCCAGATGCCCCAGACGTTTTCCCACGCGTTGTAGCCAACACCGTTGAAAAAAATAAAGTGCAGGTCGTCCTTGCGATCGCGGCACCAGCGATTTTCCAGGTTGAGCATGTGGCGCGGTTCCAGCCATTTCAACTTGCTGACAACCGGGATGACGTCTTTCATTTCCTTGACCGCTTTGCCCCAACTCTGATTGTTCCAGATGAGCGCCTCGCGCATCTGCGCGGTGCCTTCGGGTTGCAACACCAATGGATGATTCGCCCGATCAGATGCTTCGCGGAACGCCAATGGCACGCTGCTGTACGTATCGCCATTGACCCCATCGGCATTGACGGCTTTGGCGAGTTCGACGATGGCGTCCCAATCGCTCTTCTTCGGATCATTGGTGCCGTGATCCCACGGCATCGTCGGCAAGAATACTTTCACGCCGCGCCGGTGAAAATCCGCAACCGCCTGCTTCAACCCGTCGACTCCGCCCGGCAGATCGTGTGCAAGCTCGGTCTTGTTTCGGTCGTCGATGCCGATATTGGGATACACGTACCAGATCAGCACGCTGTCGATGCCGCCATAGCGCTGTTCCAGATCGTCCAGATATTTGTCTATCGTGTACTTGCGCAGCACCGGATCATAGAAATAACGATCCTCGGCCATCATTTGCACGTGCACGAAATTTCGCTGTGACCATTTCAGGTCTTCGCGCCGGTACTGGAGGTCGTTGTAGCCCAGGCGAACCAGATGCTCGCGCTTCCAGACCTTGAACGCATCGCGCCAGCTTTGCGCAAGCGCGGGCGCATCGTTTTTCCACATACCGATGTTGGTGTAAGGCCAGGCAGGAACTTTCCCCGGCACGGGAAGGTAGGGACCCATGTTGTGCGGCAGGCCTTCGGTGAATGGCTTCGGCCCTTTTTCACCCAACGGAAGTTCGTTGGATTCGCCGGCCGCGGCGGCATTGTCAGTGTTCATGGCTTATACAATTCCTGATGGTCAAAAATGGTCAACCGGGATTCGCGAATCAATCTGCGATGCCACAAAACTGGCGCAGTGATGCATGTTGCACATTGTTGGCGGCGGGTCGGTCGCGTATGAGATTTTCAACCTCGACGCGGGCCGGGATACTTTCTTGTGCGCCAAGGCGGGTACAAGCAAGCGCGCCAGCGGCGTTCGCGTGGATCAGCGCATACTGAAGATCCGCATTTTTGGATAGCGACGCCGCAAGCACGCCGCAAAACGAATCGCCGGCCGCCGTGCTATCGACGACATCGACGGCATAGGCAGGCTGGGTCAGGAATACCTCGTTGACGCGCGCCACGCAGCCTTGATCGCCCAATGTCACCACGACTGTCGCGACCGACAATTGCGCAATGCGCTCGGCAATATTGCCGCCGCTTCGCGTGAGGCCGGCAAGCTCACCCTCGTTGACCACGAGTACATCGACCAGTGCGAGTAACTCAGGTGGAAGTTCCTGAGCCGGCGCGGCGTTCAACACCACTTTCACGCCTTGCGCGCGGGCGAGGCGAGCATAGGCCGTAACCGTTTCCATCGGAATTTCCAATTGCAACAACAAATGCGAGACGCCTTTCAGCGTGGGCAAATGTGCGCCTCGCAGGCAGCTATTGGCGCCGGGTGCCACGGTAATGGCATTTGCTCCCGCATCCGACACACAAATGAACGCAGTGCCGGTTGGTTCATCTTTCACCCTTATCGTATGCAGGCGAACCCCTGCCGATTCCAGCGATGCCTTGATCGGTGCGGCAAATGCATCATCGCCGAGCGCCAATAACATTTCCGTTTCAACACCGCCGGCGCGTGCCGCAGCCAATGCCTGATTGGCCCCTTTGCCACCGGGAAACGTTTTGAAGTCGTGTCCCAGGACAGTTTCACCCACCGATGGAATGTGCGACGCGCGCACCACAAAATCGAGATTGGCCGAGCCGGCGACGAAAATCATGGTCGTCTCGAATCCATCTCGTTGACCAGCGATTGATAGACAAAGTTGTAAAACTTGGCACTGATCTTGGGCGGGTCTTTCGGCAAATCCTGTGGCAGATGCTGCATGAAAAGCATCGCGACCAATTTCTCCTGCCGGTCAATCGTGAAGTATGTCGCACCCGCACCCGACCAGCCGAATTGACCCACCGACCCCGGTCGCCCCCGGCGCGCGACATCGAGCACCACATAGCCGCCGAGCCCGAATCCTTCGCCGGCATTGAACGAATTGACCGGCGGATTCAACTGCGTCAGGTGATTGGCCATCATCAAATCCACCGTTTTGCGACCGAGTATGGATATGCCGTCAAGCGTACCGCCGTTCAACAGCATCTGGCAAAAACGCAGAAAATCTCCCGGTGTCGAATACAGGCCGCCCGCCCCGCTCGGATAGGGATTGAGCGATTCGCCCGGGTGGATCGCGTGACGCGCTTTAGCCATCGCCAATCGGCCATCCGCTTCGGTCGTGACCATGTCTGCAATACGCGCGCGCTTCGCGGGGGGTACACTGAAATCCGTGTCTTTCATGCCGAGTGGCGCGAGGATTTTCGCCCGGACATATTCATCGAATCGCATCCCGGACACGATCTCGATCAGGTGACTCACCACCTCAATGGGCACGCCATCGTAGTTGAATTTTTCACCGGGGTCGTGGGCAAGCGCCTGACGCGCGACGTATTCCGTGTAGGCCTTGAGCGTTGGCGATTGATGCAAATCGAAACGATTGAACCGTTTGACCGCTTCATCATCCTTGCCGCCGCTGGTAGCGAACCCCGCCGTGTGGGTGAGCAAATGACGAATGGTGATCGGGCCCGCAGCGGGACGCAATTGCGGCGCATCGGCCGAACCACCAATGAAGACCTGCATGCCGCCAAACTCAGGCAGATACCTGGCGACGGGATCCTCAAGGAGAAGTTTTCCTTCCTCCATCAGTGCCAGCAGTGCCACCGACGTGACGGTTTTGGTCATGGAATAAATACGAAATATCGAATCCCGCGCCATCGGTGTTTTTCGGGCGATGTCGCGCTGCCCATAGGTACGCCAATCGACGATCTTGCCGTTGCGGGCAATCAGGGTCACGGCGCCGAGATAATTCCGCGAGTCGATGACCGTTTGCATAAAGTCGCCCAGCCGCTCAAGGCGTGCGGCGGATAAACCCTCTGCGGAGGGCGGTGCCTTCGGCAAGGGCGAGTTGACCTGTGCCACGACCCCGGTTGCGGCAACGCAGAGCGTAAACATTCCGATCAGGAGAACGGACAATCTCATTGAGGTTTGCAGAAAAGCATGCGGAAATTGAAGTCGAACGCGTCCGGCTTGGGTGATAAACACTATTGCAAGGCAGCGGTGTTCCACCCTGGACAGACTTGAAGGCCGATCCGTTCAACTTCGGTTGCTTCCCTCAGGAAACAACCGAAGACTGAAAGCGTCGCGCTGGTGGCTAGAACTTGATCGAATGCGTCAGCGTTGTTTTCCTGCCCCGACCGGCGAAGAAGTTCTGGAACAGGTCATGGCTGGAAAAATTCAGCAAGTAGTACTTGTCGGTGAGATTGTCGATGCCGAGCGAAATATTGCCGTACTTCTTCAGATCGTAATTTACGCTGAGATCAAACGTGGTGTGCGCCGGGTTGTGTTCTTCCTGCGACTTGCCGATGTTGGTATCGAGGCTTGAATAGGACGTCATGCCCAGTCTCACGCTGCCGGCCTCGCCGTACTTCCAGGTGACGGACGCGATCAGTTTGTCGGGCGAGATGTCGTTGGTGTTGAGTTCAAGATTCAGCGCCGGCAACGGCTGCCCCGGCACGGCTTGCGTTGTCGAGGTCATGCCACTCATGTGAGAATAAAGCGCGTTCGCCTTCAGCTCCTTGCTGAACGCGTACTCGCCGGAAATTTCAAAGCCCTTGATCTCAATCGGTTTACGCGTGAGAACGAAGTCGCCGACCACCTGGTTGGCGGCGATTGCCGCGCCTCGTTCGGAGTAGGACTTGTAGGTTGACGCGGTGAAGTAAGCATTACTGCCGCGCCAGGTGACGCCGATTTCCTTGTTGTCACTGACGACGGCCTGCAGATCGGCATACAGGCCGGCCACTGATCGACCGGCGACGTTGACGTTGCGCAGGGGAATGCCGACGTTCGGCAGCGTGAAGCCCTTGCTGTATGACGCGAACGCCGACCAGCCGCCCGGAATGCGCGCAATGACACCGACGTTTGGAAGCGACTCGCTGTATTTCAGTTTTCCGCCCGTCACGTCGAACCCGCCCAAACCCGCGACCGAAGGATTGCGCGTGGCCCACACAGTCGTGTAGTTATCGACGGTGAGTTCGCCGTCTTCGCGGCGCACGCCACCGCTGACGGTGACCGGCCCGGCGTTGTACGAAAGCTGCGCGAACGGGGCGGTGCTTTTGTACTTCATCGGCGGCACCCACAGCCGGTCAGTGAGAGCCAGCCTCTGCTGCGCCGTGTCTTGCACCACATCGACGCCGGCGTTCAATTCAAGATCCTTGATGCCCGCCAGTTGATCCGTGTTCCAGTTGCTGCGGACGCCTCTTTTCTTCGATTGAATTTCAGACTGCTCGACCAATGTCCCGACCGGCGCGATCCGCGCATCTTGTTTGCCGCGATTCAGGTTGGAGTTGTCGGCTTTGAGCGGCAGACAGTCGGTGGTGCCGCATTCCGAGAGAAATCGGGTGTGCTGATCCGCCCGGTAGGCGTGAACATTGAGCACGCCGCCGAGCAGGCCACCGTGCGAGTAGGTAAAGATGCTCTGATTGAATTCGTTGAATTCGGTTTGGCCGCCGGGCGTCTTGCCGCGTACCGAGGTATCGGGCAAGCCCTGCGCCCGGTTGCCCACCACCTCAAGGTAGTTGCCCTTTCCGCGCATGAAGAAGCGGCTTGATGTGACCGACATGCGTTGTTCGTTGTTGGTACCAAAGTTAGCGCCGACTTTCACGAAGTGATTCTTGGTTTCCGTGTCGTTCGAGGCGCCGCTCTGGCCCATGCCGATCCTGCGCCCCTTCGCGTCGTACTCCATGCCGCGATCGGCCATGGAGCTCGCGAACAGGATGTCGAACGCTTCGCTCTTGTGCGCACCGACGAAGCCGACTTTCCAGCCGCCGCTGTCGTCCTTGCCCTGTGTTTCGTACGAAGAGGTCAGTGAAAACTCGTTGCCCATTTTGCTCGGCGTCTTGGACAGGTAATTGATGATGCCGCCCGATGCGCCAATACCTTCCGATGCCGATGGGCCGTTGATGACTTCAATACGCTCAATAATGCCCAAATCCGTGAATACGCTGGTGCGGTTGCCTTCACGCAACGGGATCGTTTGCGGTACACCATCGAACAAGCGTAGCGCCGTCCGACCGCGCAGTGTTTCGCCGTTGGTGGCCATTTGCTGGGTCGATTCGGTGTAGCCAGGTACCGTTCGGGCGAGAATCGCGGTGGCGTCCTGCGTGAGCTTGGTGGTCTCGGCAATTTCTTCCTTTGAAATCACCGTGATCGCGCCGGGAATTTTGTCGACCGCCTTGGCGGCGCGGGAGCCGGTGGTGACGGTGATCGTTTCGACCAATTGCGCGTCTTTGCCTTCCTCTGCCTTGGCCTTGGCGGTGTCCTGCGCGTAGGTGCCGGTGGCGATCGATGCAAACACGAGCGTCGACAAAGTTGCCGCGACGGTGCCTTTCATTTTGGGAAATGTTTTCATGGTTGTCCGAGAGTTGAGGTTATGGGTCGAATTGAACTTCGGTCACCGATGGCTGGTGTTTCGAAGGCGTGGAACACGCAAGGGTGTGGACGATGAATCGTTGCGACACCCTTCACGTTGTTGCGGCGAGTCTGGGCGCATTTGACAAGAATAGAAACCATCTAAAGGCATATTCAGAACATATTTTTTGTTTCTTTGGTGTACCGACTCGCACCGCAAGCTTGATGCGTGTAATTTCGCTGGAAATTAGCGTTGAATGATCAATCCCTTGAGCGACTCCGGGGCCGGGGGCGGAAAAAACAGGCTGCCGATATAGCCAAACACAATCGAGATGAGAATCGCAATTCCGAGGTAGATAAAAGGGTGAACGAGGTTCACCCACCACGCCGCAAAAGTCAGCACGACACTGGCAACCATGCCGATCAGCACGCCCTGCCA
>JANLQC010000388.1:0-4320 GCA_031367575.1 Betaproteobacteria bacterium
TTCATGGTCATCCCCTATGCCTTGACCTTGGCGGCCGACTTCGCGGCAGCCGGCTTCGCGGCGGCAGGACTGGTACCGGCAACCGCAGCAGTCTTGATCGCGGCGCGTACCCGGTTGTAAGTACCGCAACGGCAAATGTTGCCGCTCATGGCTGCGTCGATGTCGGCGTCACTGGGCGATTTGGTCTTGGTCAGCAATGCGGTCGCGCTCATGATCTGTCCCGATTGACAATAGCCGCACTGCACCACGTCCTCCGCGATCCATGCGTCCTGCACTTTCTTGCCGATGGGATTTTTGCCGATTTCTTCAATCGTGATCACGCGTTTTCCCGCGAGCGCGGATATCGGCGTCACGCAGGCGCGCGTCGCCTCACCATTCACATGCACCGTACACGCACCGCATAGCGCCATGCCGCAGCCAAATTTGGTGCCGGTCAGTTGCAGGTTATCGCGCAGAAACCAGAGTAACGGGGTATCGGGGGAAACATCAGTTTCGAGGCGTTCGCCGTTGACAGTGAAGCGGATCATGGGGTTACTCCGTGGGAGAGTGGAAAAATATGGGCGAAAACATCCGCCATCAAAATGGACAATACCGCCAGCAGAAAGTCTACGCGAACCGCATCGAATTTAATACCCGCGAGGTGAACACGTTATCATCGCGCATGGCCAAGAAAACCCACAAACTGTTTCCCACCGCCGCCGATTGCGAGACCGCCTTTTACGATGCCTTCGAGCGCGCCGATTTGAATCTCATGACTGCCGTTTGGGCCGATGACGCCGGCGCAATTTGCATTCATCCGCAAGGCCCGAGACTCGCCGGGCTGACGGCGATTCGAGCCAGTTTCGCGGAAATTTTTTCGCATGGGCCGAATGGAAACCTGAAAATCAGCGAGCTTCGCAAACAGGATGGGCAAACGCTGGCCATTCACAGCGTCTATGAAACCTTTGTCGTGCCCGGCCAGACCCCGGTGACTCCGTTGCTCGCGACCAACGTCTTCATCCTGACGCCCCACGGATGGCGCATGGTGCTGCACCACGCCTCGCTTTCGCCGCAGGGGACGACCGCCGAAGAACAGGGTGTTTCGCGGATTTTGCATTGACACGCCATTGGCATAAATTGCAGAAAATTCCGATGCTGAAATTTTCGGCATTGCCGATTGCGTGTGTGGTGTGCATTTCACTTGCCGCCGACGCCGCCGACCTGCGCAAAATCGTCCGCACGCCGGTGCAGTCGGCCGAAAAAGGTTTCGATTGCGTGTGGGAATCCGACGAAATGACGGGCACGCTGTGTGACAACATTTTCGATTCACTGTTGCAATACGATCACCTTGCGCGACCGATCAAGCTGCAGCCACGCGCGGCGCTTGCACTGCCGGAAATATCGGCCGACGGCAAGACTTACACGATCAAACTGAAGCGCGGCATCACCTTCACCGATGATCCCGCCTTCAAGGGAAAAAAGCGCGAGCTGGTGACGGGCGATTACGTGTACAGCATCAAGCGCATGCTCGACCCGAAGATCAAAGCGCAGTGGCAGTTTCTGGTCGACGGCAAATTGCAGGGCGGCGATGAACTGGTCGCGGAGGCGAAAAAAACCGGCTCGTTCAATTACGATAAACCGATTGCCGGCCTTGAAGCGCCCGACCCGTATACGCTGATCATTCGTCTCACGGCACCGGACTACAACCTCAATTACATCCTCACCATGCCGGCCACGTCGGCGGTGGCGCGCGAGGTGGTGGAATTCTACGGTGCAGGTTTTGGCGAGCATCCGGTCGGCACCGGGCCTTACAGGTTAAAGGATTGGCGGCGCGCCTCGCGCGTGGTGCTGGAGGCAAATCCGGATTATCGTGAAGAGTATTTTGAAAGTGCCGGCAGCGATGATCCGCGCGATGCTTTGATCATGGCGCACTTGAAAGGCAAACGGATTCCGCTGGTGGGCCGCCTGGAAATTTATCCGGTTGAGGAAGAGCAGCCGCGCTGGCTCGCGTTTCTGAATGATGATTACGATTACATCCGGCCGATCCCCACGCCGTTTATCGATACCGCCATGCCGGGCGGCAAACTGGCGCCGAATCTTGCCAAGCGCGGCATGACCACGCGGCCCGACGAAGTGGCATGGATCACTTACACCAGCTTCAACATGAACGAGATGATCGACGGCAAGCCCAATGAGCTGGGCGGATATACCGCCGACAAGATCGCATTGCGGCGCGCGATTTCGATGGCGTATCCGATCGATGATGAGATCAACATCATCGAAAAAAATCAGGCCATTAAAGCATGGAGCCCGATCGCCGAAGGCATGGCGGGATTCACCGATGAACGCACACCGACGCTCGAATACAACCCGGCGAAAGCCAAGGCGTTACTTGATATGTACGGCTATGTGGACAAGGACGGCGACGGCTGGCGCGATCTGCCCGATGGTTCGCCGCTCGTGATTGATCAGGGCACCACACCGGATCAGCGTGCCCGCAGCAGGAATGAACTGTGGCGGCGCGCGATGGACGCGATCGGCATTCGCATGACGTTCGACAAAGTGGAAAAAATGCCCGAGCTTCGCAAGCAGGCGCAGAACGGCCGTGTGCAAATGATGACCTACGGCTGGATCGCGGATTACCCGGACGGTGAAAATTTTCTGCAACTGTTCTGGAGCAAGAGCATTGGCGGGGCCAACTACACAATGTTTGCGCTGCCGGAATTCGACAAGCTGTACGAAAAAATCAAAACCATGCCGGATTCACCGGAGCGGACAGCGATCTACCGGCGCATGGTACATATGCTGTGGGTTTACAATCCGTGGCGGGTCAATACCTTGAAGCAAGGCACGGTTCTGATCCAGCCATGGCTGCTGGGTTACAAGAAACATCCGTTCGGGCACGCGCCGTGGCGTTACCTCGATATTGATTTGAACAAACTTCCGCCATCACTTTCACCCTCACTGAAAAAATGAATCCGCGCGCATTGCAATGGATTGCCAACTTGCTGTCAGCGTTGCTGGTGATCGCGCTCGGGTTGCAATTGGCGTGGTGGACATGGCAGTTTGTGGTGCCGTCATGGAGAACGCCGACGGTTGATGCCGTGGGCACGACGGCAACTGTGCCGCTATCGCTTGGCCGGCAATTGTTCGGTGATCGCGACACCTCGCCGGGTGTCGGTGCCGCCATCGGCACCAGCAGCGTGCGCTTGAAAGGTGTATTCGCAGTCGATGGCAAAACATTGTCGGCGGCGGTGGTGAATCTCGGCGGCAAGGATTTCACCGTGCGCCTCAATCAGGCGCTGTCCAACGGCGTAAAGTTGCTGGAGGTGCAGCCGGAATTCATCATCATCAGCCGTGGCGGTGTGCGTGAGCGGATCGATTTGGATCGCTACATGACTACCAAGCCTGGCGCTGCGGCCGCGCAACCCGCCGTCACCAATTTCCGGTTGAACGTGGCCAGCACCGGCACCAATGCCTATGCACTGTCGCGCCAGGAATTGAATACTGTTTTGCAGGATCAGCGGCAAATGAATTTTCTCGGCCGCATCGGCCCGGCACCCACTGGTGGCGTGCGTGTGGAAGATGCGCCCGCCGGTTCACTCTCGCAAAAACTCGGCCTCCAGCCCGGCGACATCATCACCACCATCAACGGCCAGCCGATCAATGGGCAGGGCGATTTGGTGAGGGTGTACGGGCAATTCAATTCGCTGACCAATATCCGCGCGGAAGTGCGGCGCGGTGGCGCACCGGTGGTGTTGAATTATTCGATTCAGAATTAGAGCGCAACGCGGAATTTTTCCTGGTGGTAATTCCCGTGAGTTAGTTGACCTTTCTCTCCGCTTCCGACCAAAGATCAGGAAACAAAAACTGGAGCGAAGAAAGCGGTACGCCGAATGATACGGGCGAACGCGGAGAAATCTCAGTAAGCACTCCAAAATCAAGCAAGCTCGCAAGTACTCGGCGACCCGTGCGGCCACCCAGCCCGGTCATTTTGACGAAAGTTGAACGCTCGACCGGGCCCGACATAACGATATAGTGCAGCGCTTCCAGTGCATCTACTTTGATGACTGACTTTTCGCTTCCGAGATCCCACGGCTGCTCTTGCAGATGGAGCAGCATCAACTTCAATCTGTCTTTCATTGTCCCCAGATCAAGTCTTTCACGAATGAAGCGTACCTGGTCCAAACATACGCCTAGAAAATAAGTGGCAAAGGCGACTAGTTCTTCATGCGAGAGTGCCCCGCGTCCGTCCAGATCGTTTCGGCGCGTCGCATCGGCATTGCTAAGTTTGGCGTAATACGTGTCCTGTGTGCGAGCAAGGCCGCGCATGGGTGACCA
>JANLQC010000406.1:0-3757 GCA_031367575.1 Betaproteobacteria bacterium
TTTGTTGGCTCGGGGCAAATTCCTCTCAATTTCCCTTTGCAACGGTAGGAGAGCCTCACGATTGACAGGAGCACAATTGATGGCGAGAATTTCAACAAAACTCTAGCACTGGCGCAGCTCATCAAGGGAAAACGCCTTGAAAGCCACGTCAATCGGCTATCTGCAATCATTTGTGCTATGAGGATGCCATTCCGGTCGAAACGGTGACACCGGCGATGACATGGTGCACTATGGCGCTCAGCATGATCGTGCGGGTGGAGTTTTGATATCGATCAAACCAGAACGCCATGCAACCATTAGTCTGTGCGTGTAGAGTAAAAACGGGGCACTGGAGTCGACTCGCATGAAGCGCAAGTTTCGAAAATTAACTGGATTCTTGGTGATCGCGGCACTGCTGTATACGCAGTGGGCGGTCGCGGCTTACGCTTGTCCACTACAATTCAATGCGTCAAGCGGTGACGTGGAAACGGTCAGCGCCATCGATCGCGAAACCAACGACTGCGATCTCGCGTCGCCCGCCTTGTGCAAAAAACACTGCGAAAACGGCGCGCAAAATTTCAACGACACACCTTCAACGCCGCTGTTTTTCGCCGTTGAAACGGGCGGGGTCGTCACGCCATCGACGATAACGTTTTCCACCATTCTGTCAACGGCATCGCCCGCATTTTTGTCGCACGCAACGTCTCCGCCGCACTCCATTCGCAACTGCTGTTTTCGCATTTAAGTCCCCACCTCACTTGAACGTCTGACTCCGCCGGAGTCGGGCACGCTCGTTCCCGCTGGAGGTGGTCATGAAGTTTCGTCCCGTCGTATTTTCCATATTGATGTTGGCAGGTGTTGGCAACCACGCCAGCCACGCCGCCCCATTGCTGACGCTTGCCGATGCGCAACGCATCGCCGCCGGTGATGCGCCGCAAATCGATGCGCAGGCAGCCACGCTGCGTGCGGCGCAACTGGCGAGCCTCGGTGCGAGTGAACTGCCGGACCCAAAACTGATCATCGGCATCGACAATATCCCGACCGACGGTGCCGACCGCTTCAATCTCACGCGTGATTTCATGACCATGCGTAAGATCGGTTTCATGCAGGATTTCACGCGCGAGGAAAAATTGAAATTGCGTGGTGATCGGGCTCTCGCCGAGGTGCAAAAAGAATCCGCCATTCTCGCCCTGAGCAAATTCAATCTTCGACGCGACGTTGCGCTGGCGTGGATCGAGCGCTACTTTGCGGAGCGACAACTTGATTTATTGAAGACGCTTGCCCGCGAAAGTGAATTGCAAGTCGCAACGGCGGACGCCATGCTGGCCGGCGGCAAAGGTCAGGCGACCGACCCTTTCGCCGCGCGTCTTGCGGTCGCGCAATGGGCGGATCGCGCCATTGATGCCGAACGAAATATTGCGCGCGCGCGGGCAACTTTGTCGCGTTGGATCGGCGTTGCGGCGGCGGGGCAACCGCTGGATGCCGCACCCGCATTCGATCAGCTCTCAACGCCTCATCAGCAATTGACCGGCAATCTTGAGACCCATCCGGGCCTCGCCATGTATGCGCCGCTTCAAGCGATGGCCACCAGCGAAATGAAGCTCGCGGATGCCGCCACGCGCCCGGACTGGACACTGGAAGTGGCGTTCGCGCAGCGCGGACCGGCGTATTCAAACATGCTGTCAATTGGCGTACGGATTGATTTGCCGATTTTTCAAAGTCGCCGGCAGGATCCCGCATTGGCGTCCAAAGTTGCACTTGTCGAACAGGTGCGTGCGCAGGCGGAGGATGCCCGCCGGGGACATGCGGCCGAAATTGAGATCATGCTCGCCGACTGGAACGCCGCCAAAACTCGCCTGCAACGCTATGGGTCGGCATTGCTGCCACTGGCCGGTGAGCGAACCGAGGTCGCACTCGCATCGTATCGCGGTGGCAAAGGCGACCTTCTCCCGGTGCTCGAGGCACGCAAAAGTGAAATCGACCTTCGCATCAATCAATTGCAGATCGAAGCTGAATTGGCGCGCGCGTGGGCACAACTCAATTTCCTGCTACCCGACAAAAAGGATCCGTCATGAACAAGACACTCATTCTGGTTGTTGCCGCACTCGGTCTGACGGGACTCGGTGTCGGTGCCGGGTTCTGGTACGCGAACGCGCGCATGGCGCACAACGCGTCCACGGTTTCCGCAACGACAAACGCTGCCGCACCCGAAAGGAAGCCGCTCTACTATCACGACCCGATGGTCCCGCAACAAAAATTCGACAAGCCCGGCAAATCGCCCTTCATGGACATGATGCTGGTGCCGGTGTTCGGCGATGACGGCGGCGATACCGGCTCCGTGAAGATTAGTTCGCGCGTAACGCAAAACCTCGGCATCCGCACCGCCGAAGTGACTGAGGGTGCAATTGACCGCAAGTTGCAGGTGGTCGGTACGGTGGCCTTCGACGAGCGCGCGGTCGTGGTGGTGCAGGCGCGCGTAAACGGCTACATCGAAAAACTGTTTGTGCGCGCGCCGCTCGATTCGGTTGTCAAGGGCCAACCGCTGGCGGAAATATTTGCGCCGGACTGGATCGCCGCGCAGGAAGAATATCTGGCACTGAAGAAAAGTGCTTCCGCCAACGATGCCTTGCGGCAGGCGGCGCGCCAGCGTTTGCAGGTGCTCGGCATGTCGGATGCGACCATCGCCGCCATCGATGCCGACAGCAAATCGCGCCCGCGCGTAACGCTGGTGGCACCGATTGCGGGTGTCGTCGGCGAATTGCTGGTACGCGAAGGCATGACCGTGCAACCGGGCGCGATGCTGTTCCGGCTCAACGGGCTCGCGAATGTCTGGGTCAACGCGGATGTGCCCGAAACGCAGGCGGCATGGCTGAAGCCGGGCACCGCCATCGAGGCCGATGTGCCGGCGTATCCGGGCGAAATTTTCAAAGGACGCGTGACCGCGCTGTTGCCGGAAGTGAATTCCACCACACGCACGCTGAGAGCACGAATTGAGGTGGCCAATCCCGCGCACCGGCTGGTGCCGGGCATGTTCGCCACCATCGCCGCCGCCGCCACCGCCAAGCCCGCGACACTACTGGTGCCCACCGAAGCCGTCATCCAGACCGGCAAACGCAGTGTGGTCATTGTTGCGGAATCGGGATCTGACGGCAAGCCGCAATTCGCACCGGTCGACGTTGAAATCGGCGCGGAAAGCAACGGCATGACCGAAATAAAAACCGGTTTGAAGAAAGGCATGAAAGTGGTGTTGTCCGGCCAGTTCCTGATCGATTCGGAAGCGAGTCTCAAGTCCAGCGGCGCGCGCATGGGCGATGCGCCTGCGCCCGGTGACATGCACAAGGGTGAAGGCAAGGTTGAGAAAGTCGGCAAAGACAGCGTGACCCTTTCGCACGGCCCCATTGAATCGATGAAGTGGGGCGCGATGACGATGGACTTCAAATTACCCAAGGATGGCGCGGCTGCTGGCATCGCAGAAGGTAGCGTGGTGAATTTCGAATTCGCTGCGCGTAAGGATGGCGCATTCGAGATTACCTCCATCACGCAAAAAGCGAATTCCGCCGGAGCCAAAAAATGATCGCAAAGCTGATCCGCTGGTCGATCGTCAATCGCTTCCTGGTACTTCTTGCGACGGTCGCCATCGCCGCGTGGGGCGTGTGGTCGATTGTGCGCGCGCCGCTCGATGCCTTGCCGGATTTGTCCGACGTGCAAGTCATCATCCGCACGCCGTTTCCGGGGCAGGCGCCGCAGATCGTCGAGAATCAGGTGACGTACCCGCTCA
>JANLQC010000430.1:0-5050 GCA_031367575.1 Betaproteobacteria bacterium
GGATGATCCATAAATTGCCGAGGGATACGCCGAGCCGCGCCGCCGCTTCGCCGCCGCTATGGCCATGCATGTGTACCAAAACAAAGGCATCGCGCTGGCGTGGCGGCAGGCTATCGACCGCCGTCATCAGCGTGCGTTCGAGTTGCTTGCGCGCGAGTACTTCGGCGGGATCCGAGAGGCCTTGGCTGATTTCGGATTCCGCCAATTCGAGCTCGGGCTGCTCATGGAAGTCTTTTGCGAGATGGCGGCGCTTGTCGGTGCCGTTGCGGCGATAGACATCGACAATTTTGTGCTTGAGGATGGACGTAAGCCAGGTGCGCAACGCGGAATCGCCGAGGAACGGACTCTTGTCCGCCAGCGCCGCAAGCAGGGTTTCCTGCACCAGATCTTCGGCGGTATGCGGGTCGTTGATCTTGCCGAAGGCATAGCACATCAAATAGGCGCGATGGGCTTCAAGTGCCCGCCCATTCGCGGCACCGCTAAACTTGCTTTTCATGCGCGCACCGCATCGGCGAAAAAGGTTTTATGCATGATGGCTTCCATTGCACCTTTGCTGATTCGATTGTCCGCAAACACGCCGATGGCGACGCCGTCGGCCGGACGCAACACCGCCTGAAATCCCGAATTGGCGAGTTCCACCCGTCCCGGTATTTCGCGGCCGGTTTGCGGCATGATCAGGAACGACACCAGACCGTCGGGTGTATTGATCACGAGGTGGCGACCGGTGCGGCCATCGACCACGCACTCCGCAAGATGCCGAATGCGATACCCGAGATCGTTGAATCGCACCCCAATGCGTTGCATGGACGCTTGGGTGGTGGCGGCTGATACCTCGCCGTCATCGGCAAGTTCGCCGGCTTCTTCGACCACATGCTTGAGCATCGCGAGCGCGATTGGTGGCGGCGCATCGGTGCGCAACGACCCAATGGCGATGATTGCCACCAACACACTCGCGGCAATTCCCACCAGCCATTTTGAGCGCTGGCGATAACGCACCCGCAGGATTATGCGGTCAGCCAAACCGGCCGGTGCCGCGACGTCGCCAAACGCCTTTGCCAATTGGTCGCTGCCACGCAATGCCTGTTGGCGCAGCGCCAGCAACTCCGCATCATCGGCGAACGCTGCCTCAAGTTCGGGTGTGACGCGGCGCGGATCGGCAAGCACGGCAAGCCGGCGATCCGGGTTTGAGTGTTGCGAATTCATTTGCCACCTCTGGATTGAATCAAGCGCAGTGCTGGCTTCGATGTCGGATCTTCAGCACCGCGAACGAGATCGCGCAGCGCCAGACGCGCCCGCGTCAGGCGGGTCATGGTCGCGCCGGTGGAGAGGCCCATCACTGCGGCAATCTCTTCGCACGACATGCCGACGAGGTTTTGCAGCAGCAGCGGTTCAAGAAATTTTTCGGGCAGGCGCGTCAACAAATCGCGTACCTCAACACCGAGTGTGAAATCGCCCCCATCGGCGAAATCGAGCGGTTCATCGTCGTCGGGATCTTCGCGGCGCGCATTCAGGCGGCCGGCTTCACGCAGGAATTCGTTGCGCACAATGGTGTAAAGCCAACTGCGACGGCCCGCCTCGTCATCGGCCTGATCCCAATGCTTCCATGCGCGCGCAAACGCCTCCTGCAAAATATCTTCGGCACGATGGCGGTCGCGGGTCAGCCACGACGCGTATTGAAAAAGTTCCGACGAATACGCGCGCACCACCTGATCGAAGTGTGCCGTTGACGGTTGAAGCCAGGACATCATTCGGCAATTTCCATGCGCGCCGCTGCCGGTGGCGAAATGAATTTGCGGGTCGCGTCGGGAACAATCCGCCGAGGCGTGCGCAACAGGAATGAAAACGAATTCGGTGACATGGAGTGGAGTCGTGATGGCAAGATATCCATAAGACCCGCCAATCAAGTGAATCCTTACCGATGGTGAAAAATATATTTATGTAATTTGTCGAAGAGCAAACTCTAGAACTGGTGCGGGTTTCGGCGGGTTAATACCCGCTTTACCGCACCAGTGCTAGAGTTTGTACTTCAACAAGCAACACGCTGTCTTGCGGCGCGTTTTATCTGGACATTGAAAAACCGGGCATTCGCCACCGGTGCGGCGGGAGCAATCACGTTTTTTGCCAAAGGCGGCAATGTCAAGCGCGCGCATACACTTTGCGCCCCCTCACATGCGTCGCATCGACGATGTGTTCGTCGCCGAGCATCATCAATACAAACAGTCTTTCGGCAAGCGTTTCGGCGCGCACAAACCTTCGTTCAATCAATGGCGTGGCCGCGCAATTGAGCACCACGAAATCGGCGTATTTGCCTGCCACGAAGTTGCCAATTTCATCATCCAGACTGAGGGCCTGCGCACCGCCCAGCGTGGCGCGATATAGCCCCTGGAACGCGTTCATGCTTTGGCCTGACAATTGAACCACCTTGTAGGCTTCGTGCAAAGTGCGCAGAAGACTGAAACTGGTTCCTCCGCCGACATCGGTGCCCATCCCCAGACGCACGCCGCTTTGCGTGGTACGCGCCATATCGAACAAGCCGCTGCCAAGAAAAAAATTCGAGGTAGGGCAAAACGCCATCGCGGACCCGCTCGCGGCAAGTCGTTGCCGGTCGCGCTGATCAAGATGGATGCAGTGGGCAAACACCGATCTTGATCCTAGCAAACCGAAGCGATCATAGACATCGAGATAGCTTTTGCTCCATGGAAACAGCTCCTGAACCCATTGGCACTCGCTTTTGTTTTCTGCCAGATGGGTCTGCAAATACACGCCGGGATGCTCAGCCAACAATTGTCCGGCCAGCGCCAACTGGCGCTCGCTCGAGGTCGGCGCGAAGCGCGGCGTGACCGCATATCGCAAGCGGCCCTGCCCAGCACCATGCCATTTTTCGATGAGTTCGCGGCTATCCTCATAGCTGGCCTCGGCGCTGTCGCATAACGCGTCCGGGCAATTGCGATCCATCATGACTTTGCCGGCGATCATGCACATGCCACGCGCAGCGGCGGCACCCATGATTGCATCGACCGACGTTTTGTGGACGGTGGCAAAGACCATGCTGGTGGTGGTGCCATTGCGCAGCATTTCGTTGATCGAGAATTCCGCGACGGCGATTGCGTGCTGTTCATCCTTGAATCGGCGCTCCTCGGGAAACGTGTAGCGTTCCAGCCATTCAAGCAAGTGCTCGCCGTGCGAGGCGATGATGTCCGTTTGGGCAAAATGCATGTGGGTATCAACCAGGCCGGGCAGGATCAGGCGACCGCGATAGTCAACCACCTCAACGCCAGGTGCAAGCGTCGGCAGCAATGATTTCGCGTCACCCAAATGGGTCACGTAGCCGTCTTTGATCACCAACATTCCATCGTCAAAGTATTGGTGCGCGCCCTCGCCCATCTCATCGGGATTGCCGACAAAATGCAATATTGAGGCGCGATAGGCACGTGAAGGCGCTCGCCAAGATTCCTGCCGGGATGCGACCACCGGCGGTGTCGCGGTTGCCATCATTGGATCTTTGCTCCCTGCGCGAACCATGCGGCGATCACGGCGCGTTCAGCATCGGTCATACCAGTCAAGTTGCCGATCGGCATGTAGCGACTTGCCGTGGTCTCGGCCAATTTGACGGCGTGGGTGGCGATTTGCGCCGGGGTCTCAAGGACTATCCCTTTCGGCGGCTGGCTGATGCCTTCAAACGCCGGTTGTGCGGCGTGGCATTTTACGCAGCGTTGATCGATCACCGCTTTGACTTCGGCGAAGGTGGTGCCGCCCGCTTTCGATGCAATGGATTTTGGCGCGAGAAAAAAACCGACCGCTAGCAGCAGCAACGCCGCCAACGCCAACAGCGGTGTTGCGACCATGCCCTTGATGCGCAACACAAAGAATTGCCGCATCAGAACCCCGGCCAGCATGATCGCCCCCAGCGCGGCCCACGCATGTTCGTGGCTGAACACCGCCGGAAAATGGCTGCCGATCATGATGAACAGTACCGGCAGCGTGAAATAGGTGTTGTGTACCGAGCGTTGCTTGCCGATTACACCGGGTCGCGGATCAACGGGCGTTCCGGCGCGGATTGCGGCGACCATTTTTTTCTGGCCGGGAATGTTGTGAAACAATACGTTGGCCACCATCACCGTGCCCATGATGGCACCCACATGCATGAACGCCGCGCGTGCGCCGAAAATTTTAAACAGCGACCAATCGGCAAACATGACGAGCATGAAAATGATGGCGGCAAGAATATTTTCGCGACCGGCAATCATCCGGCAAAGACCATCGTAAACCAGCCATCCGCCTGCAATAAACGCGATGCTGATGCCAATCGCGGCGGGTGCCGTCAATGTCATCACCTGATGGTCGATTAGGTAAGTGCCCGCGCCAAACCAGTAAATGACCGCCAACAGGCCCATGCCGGATAGCCACGTCGTGTACGCCTCCCACTTCGACCAGTGCAGGTCAAGTGTCAATGGCTCACCCTTGGGGCCGGCAAGGTATTTTTGACTGCGGTAAAAACCGCCGCCGTGGATCGCCCAATAATCGCCATGCACGCCGCGCTTCACATCTTCCGCGCTGCCCGGTGGCCGCAATGCGTTGTCGAGGTGAACGAAATAAAAGGACGCCCCGATCCACGCCGCGCCGGCGATCAGGTGCAGCCAGCGCAACAACAGGTTCAGCCAATCGAGTAAGTAAGATTCCATTCGGTTTCAGAAACTTTTCATGCGGGTGTTTGCCTTTGGAAGGGCGTTTCGCAAAGCGCATCGCGACGACTGCTTGTTTGCCGTTGCGCATATTCAAAAACGCGGCGTCGCTGCAGAAGTTCCATCACCACCGATACGGCAATGGCCATCGGCTCTTTGCACGTGGGGTCATTGGCACCACCTTCACCAATGGGACAAGTCATCTCGGCAAGTCGCGGGGCCGCTATGCCATGCGCCTGCAGTTGGCGCTCGAATTGTCGCCGCTTCGACATCGATCCGATCAGTCCAAAATAGGCGAAGTCTGTTCGTTTGAAAATGGCTTCACATATTTCCTGATCGAGTTGATGGTTGTGCGTCATCACCAGAAA
>JANLQC010000435.1:0-7486 GCA_031367575.1 Betaproteobacteria bacterium
CATTGGCGGCATCGCCGCTCATCTGGTTTGAAATGGATCCGAAGGCGGGCGAAAAATTATTGCAGTGGACGAGCAAGTCGCCACCGCGTTCGGTGCAGGCGCGTTAGCTGGATTGGCGGCAGAAGCCGCTTTTTTCCGCCTTGCGCCGATGACGGATATCGCTCGGCGCCACCCATCTACTGCCTTGCTGCGGTCAATCCCACCGGTCCTGCGGCGCCGAATTGGAATTAATCGTCGCTGCCCTGAATCACCTGCTTGATGATGGCAAAACTGAAGCCGCAGGTTTGCAAGTGGCGAATCTGTTTTGATCTGGCGTTGGCATCCACCGGTGGTTCGCGAAATTTGCGCACCCAAACCGCCCTCGCCCGCTCGAGTTCGCTCTCCTTCAAGTCGGGCGTGATCTCGGCGATGGATTCCTCGGTGGCCCCTTTGCTGCGCAAGGTGTGGGCGACGCGGCTGAAGCCATACTTGGCGGCGAGGCGGCGCGCGGCACCTTCAACAAAGCGCGCTTCATTGAGAAAACCCAGCGACACGCACCAATCGGCGGCACCCTCGACTTCCGCCTTTTCGTAGCCTGCCTTGATCATTTTGGTGATGAATTCGGCGCGCGGCGCATCGCGGCGCGAAAGAAACGCCAGTGCGCTCGAGACCAGTTCCTTGTTTTCGGGTTTGGCGGTTTCAATCATGGGGTTCCGGTATGTGAGTATTTGTGGAATGGGTGGCGCGCAGCGGTACCCATCAGTGGCAAACGTGGAGAGATGGGTATCGCTGCGCGCCATCCACCCAACGGATTCCCGACTCTTTCGCCTGACCAACGATTTTTTCCAGCGCCGAAAATACCTCCCGGCCTCCCTTTGAAAAGGGAGGAGACAAACATCCAATAATTTCGACCACTTGATTGAATGGGAGGAGACAAACGTTCAATAATTTCGACCACTGACTTGCATTGCTCACGCGTGCGTGACGAGTACGTTTGCATCACACGTGCTTGCGCTGCAAGCGCCAACCCAGCGATTGGCAGTGCATGCAAACCATGCCGGCATGCCAACCCGTCCCGCGACATGCATCGCAAGACTGCCATTCGTTGCCGGCGAGCAGGCTGGTCAGTACGCCACTGCAATGTTTGCCGTGCATTTCGCGATCACAGGGCTGATCGACCACACTGAACTTGAATGAGATGGCTGAACATCGGTTGCAAGCCGCCGCCGGGTGTTGGCGCTGCGATTGCAGCATTGGCCGGTGGGCGAGAAAGTGCTGCGGATTGCGTGACGGCTGCGACGTGACGATTTGCATTGTTGACTCCCGATGCGTGCTGATTTGACGCGCCCGGCGCGTTGACCAACAAACGTGCGGGCCAGAAGAAAAAAGAGCCGCTTTGTTCAAGTTGCCTTGCTTCCAGCGGCCCACCCAGCCACTGGCCCGCTAGGGCCAGTGCCGTTCACCGGCAGAATGTGTACGCAGGTACACATTCTGAAACCCCGGTTCACCCATCGAACTTACACTCAGGAAACTCTGTTACTTGCAGCGCGATTTCATCGCAGGCCGCTTCAAATGTCAGGCTTGCCCGCATAACGCCCGGACAGCCAACCAATCAGCATTCCACCGAGCACGCCGATGCCGATGATGGGCACGTAGCCTTTGGTGATAACCGCGTCGGGCAGGCTGATCAGCAATCCAATCAGTGCACCCTTGGCATACGCCGGCATCGGCATCCTGCAGAGCGGAATCAGGAATCCGATCACGAACCGGCTGAGGAATGCCCCGAGCAGTGCCGCCGTCTTGTCCGAAAATTGCAGCGGCAACATCGACAGCACCGTCAGTGCGCCGAATACAGTACCGGCCAGCATTCCGAATGCGAGGGGGTTCATTCTGGAATCACGTTAGCGCGGCGCGGTGCGTCTCGAACCGCGCCGCCGCAATGATTACTCTTCGACTTCTTCACTCTCGTCGCTGCCACCGCCCGGTGCGGCGTTCACCCCGACTGCCGTGCGAATGCGCGCTTCAATTTCCTTGGCCATGGCGGGATTTTCTTTAAGAAACTTGCGGGTGTTGTCTTTGCCCTGGCCGATTTTCTCGCCCTTGTAGGCGTACCACGCGCCGGATTTATCGACGATCTTGTGGACCACGCCGAGCTCGATGATTTCGCCTTCGCGGGAAATGCCTTCGCCGTACAAAATATCAAATTCAGCGATACGGAACGGCGGTGCGACTTTGTTCTTGACCACTTTCACGCGCGTCTCGGAGCCGATCACTTCTTCGCCGTTTTTGATGGCGCCAATGCGGCGGATATCGATACGCACGGACGCATAAAATTTGAGCGCATTGCCGCCGGTGGTGGTTTCGGGGCTACCGAACATGACGCCGATTTTCATGCGGATCTGGTTGATGAAAATCACCAGTGTGTTGGAACGCTTGATGTTGGCGGTGAGTTTGCGCAACGCCTGCGACATCAGGCGCGCTTGCAGACCGGGCAATTGGTCGCCCATTTCGCCTTCAATTTCGGCGCGCGGCGTGAGGGCGGCGACCGAATCGATGACGACGATATCGACCGAGCCGGAACGCACCAGCATGTCGGCGATTTCGAGCGCCTGCTCGCCATTATCCGGCTGCGAAATCAACAGATCGTTGATGTTGACACCGAGCTTGCCGGCGTATTGCGGATCGAGCGCGTGTTCGGCATCGATAAAGGCCGCCGTACCGCCGGTTTTTTGCATTTCGGCGATGACTTGCAGCGTGAGGGTGGTTTTGCCCGAAGACTCAGGCCCGTAAATTTCGCACACGCGACCGCGCGGCAGTCCGCCGATGCCCAACGCAATGTCCAGTCCCAACGAACCGGTGGAGACAGCGATGATGTCAGGTATGGCATTGCCATCGCCCATTTTCATGATCGAGCCCTTGCCGAACTGCTTTTCGATTTGCGAAAGCGCGGCTTGCAGGGCCTTCGATTTGTTTTCGTCCATAAAGGATTCTTTCATCATGTTCATGGTTTGCTCCCGGTTGGTTAGGATTCGGTGGAGACAGACAAGAAGCTGTAAATGAATACAGTCTGTATGTTCGTACAGTACCGAAAATTAAAACCGATTGCAAGGGATTTTTAAAAAAACTTGCCGAACGGCAGGTCAAGCGAGATTATGCAGTAACTTGTTCAGTGCATGCGTGACGGTCTGGTGGCGGATCGATTCGCGGTCGCCAGCAAAATGGCAAACCTCTGAAATAACGGGCTTTTTCGGGAATTTCCAGGCAAACCACACGGTGCCGACCGGCTTGTCTGGCATGCCGCCGTCCGGCCCCGCAATGCCGGTGACGGCCACCGCCACCTGCGCGCGTGATCGCGAAATTGCGCCGTCCGCCATTTCGCGCGCGGTCTCTTCGGAAACCGCGCCGAAGTCAACCAAGGTATCGCGATGCACGCCGAGCATCGAGGTTTTCGCCTCATAGCTGTAGGTCACAAAGGCGCAATCGAACCACGCCGACGAACCGGCCACGCGCGTCACGGCTTCGGCAATGCCACCGCCGGTGCAGGATTCGGCCGTGGCCAACATCATGCCGCGGCCTTTTAGTCTCGCGCCTAATTCAGTGGCGAGTGCGGTGATTTCGTGATTGTCCATGAAGAATTTGCGGTGTTGTATTGAGGAAAATACGCTTTGATTCAAGCGCCGAATCGATGATGCAAAAGACCGCTATGCAAACGCTCAATTTGTTCAAGCGTTTTCAATTTCACGTGAATATTTGAGTGGCGATGGACGGCGGGAAGATTGCTGAGGCCGGGAAACTTGCGCAGGAACTTGATATTCTCATGCTGCCATTTTAGATCATAGCCGCCCATGGAAAAATGAATCAGCAACAGATCCATCGGCACCGCCAATCGGTATCCCGCCAGATGGGCGCGATAGGTGAAATCAATATCGTAGACGTGAAATCCATCAAAGGTCTGGGCGTCGAATTGCAGCCGCTCCCAGACTCGGCGATGCATGCCGATCAACACACCATCGAGCGCCTGAATATTTTCAATAACCGGTGCCTGCAATCCGGCGGCGAAGTAGAGATAGTCCGTTTGCCCTTGCCATCGAGGCTGGTGAATGACTTGCCCATGCACAAATGGGAGGCCCGCGTGGCCCCAGTCGGCATTCACCAATTTGCTGGCCCCGGCAACACCGATTACGTCGTATTTTTCAAGATGTCGCAACAACCGCTCACCAAAATCGGCATGGGCGAAATCGATATCGTCGTGACAGAAAATCAGTATCTCACTGCTGGCGCGCGCGGCACCGCGATTGTAGCCTTCGCAGAGCGATTTCGCATCGTGAATGCCGATCAATTCAAAATCGTGGCGCGTGAATTGAGCGCGGAGCCTGATTTCCAGCGCGGCGAAATATTGCGGGCGGTTGCTGCAAACGATGGCGGATATTTTTATTCGTTCCGTGACAATTTGACTGGGTGTTTGCCATGCGGCCACCTGCTGCGGATGCGCGCGCGACCACGCCATGCACGCGCGTGCAAGTTCGCGTTTGGCGAGATCCCATTGCGGGCGAACCTTCAATATCGTTCGCAATTGCACCAATGCCTGATCAATTTTTCCGGCGTCGAGTGCGGTGCGTGCCAATTGCAATGCGGCGTCGGAATTGACGGTGTCGTTATCGGTGATACGCGTGATGCACGACTCGCACCAACACTGCCACGCCTGTCGATAGCAATTTTCCAGATCATGTGTAAAAGTCGCCTGATCAAGCACCGGACTCGCGCGCATTCGGCTGCGCAACGTCGCACGCAGCTCATTCAACGCCAACGACTCCGCCGACAATCGCTGCGCGCGCGCAATGAAATCCGCCTCATCAATGGCGATCCAATCGGTCAATTGCAATGCGGTAAGCAAACTTGCGCTCGAACGCGAACAGGATCGCTCGCCGGGTAACGTCAACACCGGCACGCCCTGCCACAACGCATCAAGCGTGGTGGTGGCACCCGACAACGGCATCGGGTCGAGCGCGATATCAACACCCGCAAACGCGGCGCGGTAATCGGCGACACTCATGCGCCCCAGGAACATAAGCCGTAACGCATCGCAGCCAAGCGCGGCCTGCACGCGGGTGCGCGCAAACCCTGGCGGAATGCCCGCGATGCAAAGTTTCGCGCCGGGCATTGCCGCCAATAATTGCCGCCACAGCGCCAGCGTCGCATCAGTCAGTTTTTGCGCATTGTTGAACGATCCGAATGTGATCTCGCCGCGTGGTCTTTCAGGCCGCATTGAAACGTCAGGCGCATCATCATCAGGTTGCCAGCACCACTGCGTGTGCGGCATCCGCAGCAATGTCTCGCGGTGAAACGCGTCATTGCCTGGCCCATCGGCGACGGCGTCGGTGATGCGATAGTCCATCGCATCCAGACCGGTGGTGCAAAGATAATCGAGCCACGTGATCTGCACCGGCACCGGTCGCCGTGCAAATACCCCGAGCCGATTGTGTCCCGTGTGCCCGGCGATATCGATGAGGATATCGATTGCATCCTCATGTATTTTTGTCGCCACTTGTGCGTCGCTCATGGCGCGCATCACCCGCGCATTTTCTCCGATGCCGAGCGCCTTGACGCGACGCGGATCCTGCGGATTGTTGAAGTAACAAAATACCTCGAAGCGCCGGTGATCGTGCGCCCTGATGATGCCATCCAGAAACGCGGGCACCGCCGTATGGCAATCCGGCGAAACATAGCCCAAACGCAATCGGCGCGAAGGTTCCGGTGAATTCGTCAACAATGGCGCTTCCATCGAGACGGCTTCAAACCAATTTGACCATGCGCGATGATGCACGAGGAGCTGCATGGTCGAAATCGATAAATCCAGCCGCAATGCCGCGAGCAAATTGCTGAACGCCTGCGGTGTCATCGGATTGATTTCCAACACACGTCGATAGCGCGCAATGGCTTCCGGCAAGCGACCTTGATCCTTCAGAAGATTGCCGAGATTGTTCAGCAACTCGGGTGAATCGGGCTGACGAATTTCGGCGCGTTCCAGCGCGGCAACCGCTTCGTCAAGGTGGCCCAGCGCGTTCAACGCGGAGGCCATGTTCACCAAGGCGCTCGGCAATTCGGGCGACAAAGCCAACGCGGATTCAAATGCCGAAATCGCCTCCGGATGCCGCTGCATGGCCGCAAGCGAATTGCCGCAATTCACGTGGGCGGCAGCGATGGAGGGATCGGCGGCGAGACTTTGATCGAACCACGCCAGCGCATCGGTGAAATGTCCCGATTGATGCGCAATGATGCCAAGGCCAAGCATCGCCTGCGCGCTATCTGCGCCATCTGCGCCACCTGCGCTATCTGTGCCATGCGTGAGCGCGTCGCGCAACCGGCGTTCCGCATCGCGCAGATTTCCTGCGCGCAACAGCGCCATGCCTTGTGCAAGCAGAGCCGTTGCCGATTCAGTCTTGCTCGCGCTCAAACCGTTTTCTGTGTCCGGTGCCAATACCGGTAGGCGGTCGAAAATCCGAACTTTTTGTATACCGCAATGGCGGCATCGTTGGATTGGTCGACCTGCAAGAATGCCGTTTTGGCACCTTGTTCGATGCCCCATGCCAGCAGGTACGCAACCAGAATGGTCGCGTAGCCTTTGCCACGCGCTTTGCTTGCGGTGCGCATGTTGAAAATACCCACATGGTCGGCATCCAATCGCGCCATGCCGGTCGACGCAACGCCGTTGATGGTCCGCAGGGAAAGAAACGCTTGCGGCCCTTTCCACAGCGCCTGGCGCTTGACATCCTGCGCGCGCATTTCCGGCGTCATCGATTTCAACCGATGCACGTCGTCGAGGCCGCTGCTGTCGCCGTGTTCAATCAGTTTGGCACCGGCAGGAATGTCGTAATTGCCGATTGGAATTCCGAGCAACAAATCGCGCGTCATCACAATCGTATCGACTTCGCGCGAATATCCGCGCAGTGACAACAGCGGATCCAGATCGTCTGGCGAAAGCGCGTCATTGAGCCGAAACATCGCCGGTTGGCCATGCGCGCGGTACCACGCTTCGGCATGGATGATTTTTTCTTCGATCGGCATCGTTGATGGAAGCAACGCAGTGACACTGTTGGCGCGCCGCGTGTCGGTACCCGATGCGCGCAACATCCAGCCGTCATAAAGCGCCTGATGGATCGCGGGCGACGTGTTAAGCGTCAGCTCTTCGAGGCGGCGGGTGCTGTGGGTATGGGTGTCCGGCATGGCGTGAGTTTAGCGGGAGAAATTGGGGCCAAGGTGTTGCATCAAGAAAATTGTGAAACTCTAGCACTGGCGCGGTGTTTGGCGGCTTTTCTGTTGGAACGGCGCGCCAGTGCTGGGGTTTTGCCATTTGGTTATTCTATTTACCCTGTCATTCTCGCGGAGACTGCCCACGCACCGTCCTCGCCACAACCGCTAAACCCGACTGCCACTCGCCGTATCGAAAAAATAATATTTATCCGGCATCGGCGTCACCGTCAATTGTTCGCCGTGTTTATTTTGCAGG
>JANLQC010000670.1:0-2924 GCA_031367575.1 Betaproteobacteria bacterium
TTGGCGAGCGGTTCCCACAGGCGATGCACGATGCCTTCGGCCGTTTCGCATTCGATGGATTTGATGTCGGCGGGTTGCAAGCCTTCTGCCACGAGCTTCCGCGCACAATCGATGTACGGATGCGCCATGGTGCCGCAGGCGTAGGGTTTGAAAGCGATATCGGCACTCAGCCAGCGATCACCGAAGCCATCGAGCAGGCCGGCGAAATTTCCCTCGTGGGTGCGCGCGAAGGCGTGAAAGAAACCGTGCTCGCCTTCAAACACGGTGCGCGGCCCGATGAATCCCGCCTGTGCCAAGCGCGCGGCGCGATAGCCCGCCTGCGCTGCCCAGCCCGGATGCATGCGCTTGGTCCACGCGCCTTCAGCCAGATATTCGATGATGCCTGATGACAGGCTGGCGGCAATGCCCATCGCATCGACCAATTGTTTTGCGTTGAGTTGCAATGCCGCACCGACGCCCGCCGCCGCACCGATGGTGCCGAACACGGCCGTCGGATGAAAGCCCGCCTTGTGAACCAACTTGGGCGCGACCACACACATGCGGCAAATGATTTCGCAGCCGACCGCAATGCCGAGGCCAACGTCCGCGCCACGCAAGTGGTGCTGCTCGGCTGTCGCGAGAATGGCCGGCACGATCACGGCACCGGCATGCGCGGGGCCGCCTTCAAAGGTGTCGTCGAAATCGTCACCGTGCGCGGCGGTGCCGTTGCACAGTGCCGCCATGCCCAAACTGCGCCCGGCGGGCTGCCCGATCACGGTGCAGTCGCCCGGCTCATCGGTGGCGGCGCGCGTGGCATGCATGAAATCGCTGTGGCGCGCGGCGATGCAGATTCCGGCGACATCGATCAGCAGGGATTGGCATACTGCCTCCATCGCTGCCGGTGTTGCGCGCGGCAGGCACGCGATTGCGGCGGCGAGTTGCTCAGATACGCTGGTCGTTTGCGTGGCCGGTTCCATGCGGTGTGCTCCGTGCGTTGCCGTTAAATGTCTTGTGTCAATATTCATCGATAGTATCGCGAAAGTTTGCCGCGGGCGTGCCATTGATCGGAACGATGGCATGACCCACCGCAATGACAATAAATCCATTTCAGATACGATCCGGAGACGCCAAATTCATTCCTTTATTCGTTACCCTGATCGAGGCAGTCATGCAACGCAGAATCAAACTGAAAATGGTTGTCGCCGGCGTCGCATTGTGGTGTGTACCGATGCTGGCCTTTGCCGAGGAGGCATGGCCGGCCAAAACCATCAAGATCATCGCGCCGGTGCAGCCCGGTGGCGGAGTCGATCTGGTTGGGCGATTGATCGCGGATCGGCTCGGCAAGGTGCTCGGCCAATCAATCATAGTTGAAAATATCAGCGGCGGCGGCGGCATCATTGCGTCACAGGCGGTTGCGCGCGCGGCACCGGACGGCTACACCCTGATGGTCGGTTACGTCGGCACCCACGGCACCAATCCTGCGCTGCGCAAATTGCCGTATGACGCGGTCAGGGATTTCACGCCGATTGCGATGGTCGGCGGCACACCGAATGTACTGGTGGTGCATCCGAGCGTGCCTGCGAACACCCTGAAAGAATTTCTGGCGTATGCCAAAGCCAATCCGGACAAGGTGAGTTACGGTTCTGCCGGACAAGGGACACTCACCCATCTGGTGATGGAGCAATTGAAGGAAGAGACCGGCATCACGCCGCCGCACGCGCCATATCGCGGCATCGGGCCGGCCTTGACCGATCTGCTCGGCGCGCAAACGCAAGCCGTGTTCCCGGGGCTCGCGGCCGGGTTGCCGCATATCAAGGCGGGCAAGCTGCGACCGCTCGCGATCACCGGTGCCACGCGCCATCCGTTGGTGCCGATGGTACCGACGTTGGCGGAGCTCGGTTACAAAGGGTTTGATGGCGTGCAGTGGTACGGCATCGTCGGCCCGGCAAAAATGCCGCCCGCGCTGGTCAAGCGGCTCAACACGGAAATCAACAAATTGATCATGGCACCCGAGTTGAAAGAAAAACTTTCCGGCGAAGCGCTGGAGCCGATGCCGATGTCGCCCGAACAATTTGGTGAGTACATCAAGAGTGATATTGCGAAGTGGGAGAAGCTGGTCAAATCGCGCAAGATTGAAATCAACGACTAGCGAAACTATTCATATCTTGTCATCCCCGGATCAAGTCCGGGGATGACAATCGCTTTTTGTCGTTGTTGAATTGAACAAACACGGAACCCAATGGCACAAAATACCAATGTCAGCGCCGACCACAACGCGCCACCGATCACCAAAATTCTCGCGGAATTTGTCGCCAACCATCCTTCGCGCGGCTGGTGCCACGCGGTGGAACACGAGGCGCATCGCACGTTTCTCAATTGGTTCGGCTGTGCAATCGGTGCGTCCACGCATCCGGCAATGGAGGCGGCGCTCGCGGCGATGATGGAATTGTCGCCCGCGCCGCAAGCCTCGATTCTCGGCCGCAGTGAACGTGTCGATATGACCTCGGCCGCGCTGCTGAACGGCATCTCGTCGCACACGTTTGATTTCGACGATACGCATCTCAAAACCATCATTCATCCCGCAGGCCCGGTGGCGTCCGCCTTGGTTGCCTTAGCCGAAAAAACCGGGGCCTCGGGCCGCGAAATTATCGATGCAATGGTATTGGGCATCGATGTCTCTTGCCGCATCGGCAACATGATGTATCCCGATCACTATGATCGCGGCTGGCATATCACCGGCTCGACCGGCAGCATTGGTGCGGCGGCGGCATGCGCGCGGCTGATGAAATTTGACGTGCAAAAAACCATGAAGGCGATCGGCATTGCCGCCTCGCAGCCGCTCGGCATGCGCGAACAATTCGGCACCATGACCAAGCCTTTCCATCCGGGTGCCGCCGCGCGCGCGGGGTTGACTTCGGCATTGATGGCCAAGCACGGCTTCACCG
>JANLQC010000486.1:0-7047 GCA_031367575.1 Betaproteobacteria bacterium
TTTCGTTGCTGCAAATATGCCGGAACGCCGCGTCCCTATTGGGTTTCCAGGCATTTTGCTTTGGCACGCAGGTGAAGTTTTTGACTTCGCTGGAAGCGATCACCGTCGGTTCGCAATATTTGCGCGCTTCCTTGATGGCACCCGTCGACCAATGGCCGGTATTGACGTAGTCGGCCTTTGTTTTGCCGCGCAGCAGATTTAGCGGCACCAGTGAAAATTCGCCCTTGCCGCCGCCCTGCAAAAACAGGATTTTGTAATTTTCCGGGATCGCCAACAGCGCGCGAAAATCATTTTCAACTTCGGTCGCAACATCCATGAAAACTTTTCCGCGATGGCTCATCTCCATCACCGACATGCCGGTATCACGGAAGTCGAGCAACTCGGCTTGCGCCTGCCGCAATACCTCTTCGGGAATCGCGGCGGGACCGGCGGAAAAATTGAAGATGCGGTTCATCGCGAGTGACGAATTACGACTCGTCCTCTTCGTCCGACTCGACCACTTTCTGCAAGCCGGAGAGTTTCTGGCCGTCATCGAGATTGATCAAGGTAACGCCCTGTGTGGAGCGGCCCATTTCGCGGATTTGTTTCACTTTGGTGCGAATCAAAACGCCACCGGTGGTGATCATCATGATCTCGTCTTCCGGTCGCACCAACACGGCGGCGACAACTTTGCCATTGCGCGTTGAGGTCTGGATCGCGATCATGCCTTGCGTACCGCGACCGTGGCGCGTGTATTCCGAAATCGCGGTTCGTTTGCCATAACCGCGTTCGGTGGCCGTCAAGACAGAATCCTCTTCATTCTCGGCCACCAGCATTGAAATCACTTTGCCGCCCTTGGATAGATTCATGCCGCGCACGCCGCGCGTGTCGCGACCCATCGAGCGCACGTCGCTTTCCTCGAAGCGGACTGCTTTGCCTTCATTGGAAAACAGCATCACATCGTACTTGCCATCGGTCAGCGCCACACCGACAAGACTGTCGCCTTCATCGAGCGCGATGGCGATGATGCCGGCTTTGCGCGGATTGCCGAAATCCGACAACGCCGTTTTCTTGACCACGCCTTCGCTGGTGGCGAAAAACACAAATTTGTCTTCCACGAATTCCTGCACCTGCTATACCGCGCTAATTTTTTCGTTCGGCAGCATCTGCAGCAGATTGACAATCGGCTTGCCGCGAGAGGCGCGTGAACCCTGCGGAATTTCGTACACCTTCACCCAATACACGCGGCCCTTGTTGGAAAAACACAGCACGTAATCATGGGTCTTGGCGATGAACAGGGTCTCGATGAAATCATCTTCCTTCATCGCGGTGGCCTGCTTGCCGCGGCCGCCGCGTTTTTGTGCGCGATAGTCGGCCACCGGCTGGTATTTGATGTAACCGGCGTGCGACATCGTCACCACCACTTCTTCGTTGACGATCAAATCTTCGATCGACATTTGCTGGCCGTTGGTAACGATTTCCGAGCGGCGCTTGTCCCCATATTGCTCTTTCACCACCCGCAATTCTTCGGAAATCATTCCCGTCACCCGCTCTGCGGTGGCAAGGATATCCAGCAAATCGGTGATCTTGTCCATCACCTCTTTGTATTCGGCAACGATCTTGTCCTGCTCAAGGCCGGTGAGGCGCTGCAATCGCAATTCCAGAATCGCCTGCGCCTGCGTATCCGAGAGCCGATAGCCGTTGTTTTGCAGGCCGAAATCCTTGTGCAATCCATCGGGGCGATACGATTGGGCGGTCGCGCGCGCGAGCATTTCCTCAACCAGTTTGGATCGCCAAATGGTGGTCATCAGCCCTTCTTTGGCAATTGCCGGCGTCTCGGAACGCTTGATCAATGCAATGATTTCATCGACATTCGACAGCGCCACGGCAAGACCTTCAAGCACGTGCCCGCGATCACGCGCTTTGCGCAATTCAAACGCGGTGCGACGGGTCACGACTTCGCGACGATGGCGCAGGAACACGTCGATAAATTGTTTCAGGTTCAACAGGCGCGGCTGATTGTCCACCAGCGCAACCATGTTCATGCCGAAGGACTCCTGCATCTGCGTCATCTTGTAGAGATTGTTGAGCACAATCTCCGGGACTTCGCCGCGCTTCAATTCGATCACGGCGCGCATGCCGGATTTGTCGGACTCGTCGCGCAGATCCGACACACCTTCCAGCTTTTTGTCGCGCACCAATTCGCCGATACGCACCAGCAAATTGGCCTTGTTCACCTGATACGGAAGTTCGTCGATGATGATCGACTGGCGGCTGCCCTTGTCCATGTCCTCAAAGTGGCAACGTGCGCGCATGATGCAGCGACCACGCCCGGTACGATAGCCATCACGAACACCCTCAAGGCCGTAAATGATTCCCGCAGTAGGGAAGTCCGGCGCTTTGACAATGGCGATCAAGTCTTCGATATCGACCGCCGGATTGGCCAGAACCACATGGCAGGCATCGATCACATCCGACAAATTGTGCGGCGGAATGTTGGTTGCCATGCCGACCGCAATACCGGTTGCGCCATTGACCAGCAAATTCGGGAAACGCGCCGGCAGCACCAGCGGCTCTTTTTCCTTGCCGTCGTAGTTGGGGCCGAAGTCAACCGTGTCAGAGTCGATATCCGCCATCAGTTCGGAGGAAATCTTCTGCATGCGGCACTCGGTGTAACGCATCGCCGCCGCGTTATCGCCATCGACCGAGCCGAAGTTTCCCTGACCGTCAATCAACATGTAGCGCAACGAAAAATTCTGCGCCATGCGCACCATCGTGTCGTAAATGGCGGTATCGCCGTGCGGATGGTATTTACCCATCACGTCGCCGACGATGCGCGCGCACTTCACATACGGGCGGTTGAAAACGTTATTCACTTCCTGCATCGCAAACAAAACGCGGCGATGAACCGGTTTCAAGCCGTCACGCGCATCAGGCAGTGCGCGGCTGACAATCACGCTCATTGCATAATCGAGAAAACTCTTGCGCATCTCCTCTTCGATACTGACGGGGAGCGTTTCTTTGGCAAATTGCGGTGGCAGCGGTTCGGTCACGGGTAAACTCTTCTGTAATGGCTTGATTTATAACAACTTAATGCGTCGGACAACGTTTGATTTTAGCATAATGCGCCGCAAAAAACAGTTCGCCCCACAAAACCACTAGACCTTCCGCAGGCGTATCCACAGGTAATACAACAGGTTGTGTTTTTGCCTGATTTTTGGTGACGGCCTAGTGATGTGTTGCTAAATTGCAACTTCTTTGCCTCTGGCGTTGTGAAAGCGCCCTAGGAAGGTTGTGTGTGGCAAATCGAATCGTGTATGATTTCAACAGTAAATTTTTAAGATTCGCAGCCAAATCCGCTTGTTACGATAAAAAATCCATCTATATTCTCTTGGGAGTACGAAATGAAGAGTTCCCTGTTTGCCAAATTCCTTGCAGCCGCTTCGGTTGTTTCCGTAAGCGTTGCCTATGCAGGTGTCACGCCAAACGCCACCGATTCTTCGGGCGCGCCGATCCGTGATGGCTCAGGCAATTGTGTGCAATCGAGCGGTATTGAACACCCGGATTGCGTCGGCAAAAAAGCGGAGCCTGCCAAACCGGCCGCGCCATCGCTACCCGCCGAACCCGCCAAACCGGCTGGCCCGGCCACACCGGCGGCACCGGCTGCGCCTGCCGCACCGGCAGCCCCCGCTTCCGTGAAAAAAGCAATCACCATTCAAGCTGAAGCATTGTTCGATTTCGACAAATCGGTTGTTAAACCCGCCGGCAAGAAATCGATCGACGACGCGGTGGCCAAAATGGCAGGGGTTGATGTTGAAATCGTCATCGCCACCGGTCATACCGATTCCATCGGTACCGATGCTTACAACCAGAAACTTTCCGAGCGCCGTGCAACGTCGGTCAAGGAATACATGGTCTCCAAAGGTGTAGCCGCCGCAAAGATCACCACGCTGGGCAAAGGCGAAACCCAACCGGTCGCGACCAACAAGACCGCTGAAGGCCGCGCCAAGAACCGCCGTGTGGATATCGAGTTCAAAGGCGTTACCTCAAAGTAAGCCTGTTCATGTTTTGCAAGAGCCCCGCTTCGTGCGGGGCTTTTTGTTTGTAGTCCGTAAAATGCAAATTAAATGACCCACACGCAAATCCTCTCGCCACGCTGGCTCATTCCGGTCGAGCCCAAGGCAACGACACTCAGCGACCATTCGGTGATGATCGACAATGGCCGAATCGTCTCGGTACTGCCTGCAACCGACGCGCGCAGGCGATATTCGCAGGCCACCGAGACCGTCTTGCCGAACCACGTGCTGATTCCCGGGCTCATCAATCTGCACACCCATTCCGCGATGTCGCTGATGCGCGGCCTCGCTGACGATACGCCACTCATGATCTGGCTGAACGATCACATCTGGCCGGCCGAAATCAAGCATCTGTCGGACGCTTACGTGTTCGATGGCACCGAGCTGTCGACGGCCGAAATGATCCGTTCGGGAACCACCTGTTTCGCCGACATGTATTTCTTTCACGATGCCGCCGCGCGCGCAGCGCAACAGGCGGGAATGCGTGCCGCACTGGGCGGTGCCATCGTCGAATTCCCGACGCCCTATGCCAGTGATGCCGAAGACTGTATCGCCAAATGCCTCGCACCGCGTGACGAATTCGCCAATGATTCACGATTGAAACTGATGCTGGCGCCACACGCGCCGTATACCGTCAGCGACAAAACGCTTGAGCGTATTACAGCCATCGCCCAGGAGGCGGATTTCCCGGTGGTGATGCATATTCATGAGACGGCGGGCGAAATCGTGCAAGGCGAACGGGATCACGGTTGCCGACCGATCGCCCGGCTGGAGCGCCTCGGGCTGCTCGGGCCGAATTTGATCGCGGTGCATTGCGTGCATCTCACCAATATTGAAATTGAATTGTTCGCGCGGCGTGGCGTGCATGTCGCGCATTGCCCGGCATCGAACCTCAAACTCGCGAGCGGCATCGCACCGATCAAGGCAATGCTCGATGCCGGTGTCAACGTCGGCATCGGCACCGATGGGGCCGCGAGCAACAACCGGCTTGACATGCTCGCCGAAACGCGCCTGGCCGCGTTGCTGCAAAAAGGTGTCAGCGGCGACGCGGCGGCGTTGCCGGTGCATCAGGCGCTGCAAATGGCCACCCTCAATGCCGCGAAAGCACTCGGTTGGGACGACGAAATCGGCTCGATTGTGGCGGGCAAGGCGGCCGATCTGACCGCAATCGATTTGTCGTCAATCGAAACGCAGCCGGTTTACGATCCGGTCTCGCATTTATTCCATGCCGCCAGCCGCGAGCATGTGACGCATGTCTGGGTCAATGGGGAACTGTTGCTGAACAATCGCACTCTTACCAGACTCGATGTCGATGAACTCAAAGCCAAGGCAAGTCTCTGGCAGCAGCGTTTCGCGGAACATTGAATAATTTCCATGAACATTACTCAGCCAAACGTTGACCCCGCCGAGCTCGCCAAATTTGGTGCGCTGGCGGCGCGCTGGTGGGATCCCAAAAGCGAATTCAAGCCGCTGCACGACATCAACCCGCTACGGTTGAATTACATTGATCGGCAGGTCGGCCTTTCCGGCAAAGCCGTCATCGATATCGGCTGCGGCGGTGGCATTCTGGCGGAGAGCATGGCGGCGAAAGGTGCGCTCGTCACCGGTATCGATCTGTCCGAAAAACCATTGAAGGTCGCCAAATTACATCTGCTCGAAAGCGGACAGCGTGTCGATTATCGCCTGATCGCGGCGGAAGATATCGCGCGAGAACAGCCCGCCCGCTTTGACTGCGTGACCTGCATGGAAATGCTCGAACACGTGCCCGATCCCGCGTCAACCGTGAACGCCTGCGCGGCACTCGCGAAGCCCGGTGCATGGTTATTTTTTTCCACCCTGAACCGAAATCCAAAATCGTTTCTGTTGGCCATCGTCGGCGCCGAATATATTTTGAACATGCTGCCGAAAGGTACCCATGAATACCGGCGCTTTATCACCCCCGCCGAATTCGCCAAAATGGCGCGCGACGCTGATCTGGCGGTCACTGAAATGACGGGAATGACCTACAATCCTTTCACCCAACATTACGCGTTGGGCAGCGATGTGTCCGTGAACTACATTGTTGCCTGCCGCAAGCCCTTATGAACCTTATGAACCCGCTCCGCCGACAATTTCTTACTTATGCGTCCGCCGCCTCGCTTAGCGGTCTACCGTTGCTTCGCGCCCATGCCGCGAATGACATTGCCACTGCGGATTCGCGGCTACTCGTCATGGTATATCTGAAAGGCGGCAACGATTCCTACAACACGTTGGTGCCCTACACCGATCCGCGTTACGCGGCGATGCGCCCGAATATCGCGCTGACCCGCGACCAGGTCATCAAGATCACCGACCGCCACGGCTTTCATCCGGCGATGGCGGCATTGATGCCACTTTGGCAAGCGAAAGAACTCGCGATCATTCAGGGCATCGGGCAGGAACAAATCACCAATCAACATTACCGTGACCTTGAAATGCAATTCACGGCGGCAGACTTGGATCAGTACTACAAAGACGGCTGGCTCACGCGCGCACTGATCGCGAATCGTGGTACCCGCCATCTGCCTTCCACTGCACTCGATGCCATCGCCTTTGGCGACCTTGACATCCGCGTGTCTGACCCGATGGGTCCGTTTCGCGGCGACAAGGTGCGCGTGGTGAATATGCAACATCCGTCGGAATGGCTCGCGCGCCGCACCGTTGATGGCACGCAATATTTGGCGTCGATTCCTGCCGCGATGAGCGCGAAAACATTCGCGCAGACCGAGCGCATCTCGCTCAAGACCGCGTTTCCCGCCGATGAATTCGGCGACGCGCTGCGAGCCACAGTCGAACTGGCCGCCGCAGGCATCGCACCACTGGTGGTTCACATCACCATCAACGCCTCCAACGGTGATCATCACGACGCTTTCGACACGCACTGGGACCAGCAAAAATTCCACGGTGCAGCACTGACGCGTCTCGCCACCGGGCTTGCCGCGTTTCGCAATGGCATGCGTGAAATCGGCCAATG
>JANLQC010000500.1:0-2161 GCA_031367575.1 Betaproteobacteria bacterium
GCCACCCACGCCACCAAGGTCGTCCGGCTTGATTCCCATAAGCTGCCACAACTTGCGTTCCATGATATGCGTGCCGGATTCGTCGCCTCGCGAGACAAACTTCACTCCCGCATCGCTGATTTTTGCCAGCGCGTCGCCGACATCTCTCATGCCGCGAACGTTTGCCGGATCTTCCTTTGGCCCGACCAATATGAAATCGTTGTACATCACATCGCGGCGATTGACGCCGTAGCCGGCAGCAACAAATTTATCCTCGTCGGCGCGCGCATGCACCATCACCACATCGACGTCACCACGTTCACCGAGTTTCAACGCCTGCCCGGTACCGACGGCGATCACCCGCACCGGCGCACCATAGTGTTTCTCAAACGCGGGCAATAGCGCCGCGAGCAGCCCCGAATTTTCCGTGCTGGTGGTGGTGGCGAGCCGCAGCGGACGCGGACTGTCTGCACGGCACACGTCGATCAACGCAAAAACCAGCAGAAAAACAATCAGACGCCTGTACACTCTATTCATCAAATTAACCGGTTGATTTCGCTTGCCGCATTTTGCCATGCGCGGCGCGACCGCCGTTTTCTTGCTTTTCCTGCCTGCGGTTTCGTTTGCCACTTTCGTTTCCATTTTGTTCGTGATTTTTGATGCACTACTCTCGAATCCTGTTGTTTGCGCTTGCCGCCCTGCTGGGCCTGACGATGATTGCGCTCACGGTCGGTCGCTATCCGTTGGGCGCAATCGAGGTCATGAATTTGCTTTGGGCAAAAATATCCGGCCCGGCAAGCGAATTGCCGACGGCAAGTGAGGCAATCGTGTTTGACCTGCGCGGGCCGCGCGTTATCGCCGCAATCCTTGTCGGGGCGGCACTATCGGCTGCCGGTGCGGTCTACCAAAACATGTTCCGCAATCCGCTGGTGTCACCCGATATTCTCGGTGTATCCAGCGGCGCGGCGCTCGGCGCAATCTTGGCGATTTTTTTTGCGCTGCCGATCATCGCCGTACAGGGATTCGCGTTTGCCGGCGGCCTGGTGGCCGTGGCCCTTGTCTATTTCATCGGCAACGCCGTGCGCGGCCACGACCCGATCCTCGCATTGATCCTCACCGGGGTGGTGGTCGGCACCATGCTGGGTTCGTGCATTGCACTGATGAAATATCTCGCCGACCCTTACAATCAATTGCCCGCGATGACATTCTGGCTGATGGGCAGTCTCAGTTCGATCTCGCCCGCTGATCTGTGGGTGGCGCTGCCGTTGGTACTTTTGGGCTTGCTGCCAATTTTCCTGCTGCGCTGGCGCATGAATCTGCTATCACTGTCGGACGACGAAGCGCGTGCGCTTGGCGTGAATGTATCGCGGCTGCGCCTTATTATCGTCACCTGCGCCACGCTGATCACCGCCGCAGCGGTGGCGATTTCCGGCATCCTCGGCTGGATTGGACTGCTGATTCCGCATGCGGCGCGCTTGCTGGTCGGGCCGGAATTCGCGCGCCTGCTGCCGCTGTCAATGGTATTGGGCGCGTGCTATTTGTTGGCGGTGGATACGCTGGCGCGGACGCTGGCAGCAATCGAAATTCCGCCGGGCGTTTTGACTGCGCTGATCGGCACACCGCTGTTTTTGTGGCTGTTGGCGGCCGCACATTCGCGGGCGAGGCACGCGCCATGAGCGCGCTGCTCGCGACGCGGGCGCTTGCGTACGGGCATTTGCACCACACGCTCGGCCGCGACCTCAATCTGGAGGTATGCGCTGGCGAAGTCATATGTGTGCTCGGCCCCAATGGTGGTGGCAAAACCACGCTGTTTCGCACCCTTCTCGGCCTGCTTCCCACCCATGCGGGCGAGATCACGCTGATCGACCGACCAATCAATTCATTGTCAGCGCAGGCGCGCGCAAGGTACATGGCCTATGTGCCGCAGGCCGTTGACAGTTACTTTGCATTCACCGTGCGCGACGTGGTGCTGATGGGCCGCACCGCGCACCTTGGGTTGTTCGCGACCCCCGGTGTGAATGATTTTGCTGCCGCTAACGCCGCGCTTGAAGAACTGCATATTGGAAATCTCGCCGACAAGCCTTTCACCGAAATCAGCGGCGGCGAGCGTCAACTCGTGCTGATTGCACGCGCCCTCGCGCAGGAGTCGCCGCTGCTGATCATGGATGAACCCACGGCCAGC
>JANLQC010000605.1:0-7281 GCA_031367575.1 Betaproteobacteria bacterium
CGGGCCGTCGATCAAGGATTTGACCAGGTCGGCAAAGATCGCATGTACGGCGGTGGTGGGGTGAAGGCCGTCGGCAAAGAAATACGTTTGTCCGGCATTCGCACTGACCAGCGCCGCCTGCGAGCAAAACAGCGAAGTACCTTGTGTCAATGCCAGATTGCACGCCGTTCCGGTGGTATTGGTGAACCCGTACGCCGCAGGATTGGCGCGAAGCTCTCCGACCAAAGTGGCGATATCAACCGGGATGACTTTGATATTGGCCGATTTGAGACCCGTGAACAAGGACGTGTTGTAACCGGCACTGAATCCAGAGGCCAGCGGGGCAGCCGGGCCACCCGAAAAGACAAGTGTTGCGCCGAGATCCGGAAGGTTAAAAGCCATGATGTAGCGCGCACCAGCCGCTTGCAAGCGGGCGATCTGCGCAACTTCAGCCCCCGCAATCACAGGAACGTTTGCTTGCACCTGCGCCACGGTCAGTGACCCGGCTTGGAGGGCCTCAAGTTGTGAGAAGAAATCATTGGCCCCAAACCACACGCCATAGAGCGCATTGGGATTCGCGACGCCGCCGTTGGCGGTGAGATATTCCGTGATCTGCGTTGCCATCGGTCGCTGCGTGCCACCGGGGCCGAGTCGGCTGGCGGGCGCATTGCCCGTCACTTGCATGCCGCCCTGCGCATAGATGCCACCGCCGGCATTGCTGGCCGCTGCGTTGCCGCCGTAATATTGGGCGATCAGTTCTGACCAGACCGGGCCGGGGTTGGTGGTGAATTTGCCGAGTGCGGCGGCCGATGGCGCGCCAACCAGCGCGGCGATACCGGGCCGATAAAAACCGGCGTCAGACAGCGAATCGCCGAAGATATAAACGCCGTTAAACGACACAGCGCTGGCGACCGACGCACTTAAGGCCAGAGTCGCGCCGACCAACGTGGGGATCAAGCGTTTTTTGAGGGACATGGGGAAGCTCCTTGCGAGGGGTGGAAACAAATTTGTTATAGTTTTCGGCGGGCCACCTTGGCCAACATCAGCGTACTGCGCGAAATCATGGCATAAACAGGGGCGAATCTCAACGAAAACCCCACGAATTGTCGTCAACCGTGTCCGCCATACAACACTGACGGCCGTGGCCTGATCAACCGCTAGTAAACGCGCCGATCCAGATGCGCCTCATGCAGGATGGTCGTCGCCAATTCCTCGATACTCTTGGTGGTCGAATTGAGATACGACACGCCGGCGTTGTTCATCAAGCGCTCGGCTGCCTGCACCTCCCATTTGCAATTCTCCAGCGCGGCATATTTGCTGTCGGGTTTGCGTTCCTGGCGGATTTGCTGCAATCGGTCCGGCATGATGGTCAGGCCCCAGACTTTCTGTTTTAACGGCAACAGCGCGGGCGGCAGCTTCATCTTTTCCAGGTCTTCCGGAATCAACGGATAGTTGGCCGCTTTCACGCCGAATTGCAGCGCCATATAGAGGCAGGTCGGCGTCTTGCCGGAACGCGATACGCCCACCAGAATGATGTCGGCTTCTTCCAGATTGCGATTGGTCACGCCGTCATCGTGCGCGAGTGTGTAATTGACCGCCTCGATGCGATGGTTATAGTCCTTGAAGTTGCCGGCCGAGTGGCTGCGCCCGACCGCATGCGCCGATTTCACGCCCAGTTCCGCCTCCAGCGGCACGATGAAACGATCAAACAAATCAAGCACCATCGCGTTTGCCTTGGCGATCTCGGCGCGCAAATCGTTGGCCATCAACGAGGTGAACACCAGCGGACGCTTGCCGGAATCCGTGCCGGCCGCGTCGATCTGGTTGAGCGCATCCTGAATTTTTTCCAGATTGTCGATAAAAGGTAGCGTGATGCGGCGAAATTCGACATTGTCAAACTGGGTGAGGAGCGAATTACCCAGCATTTCCACCGTAATGCCGGTGCGGTCGGAGATGAAAAAAGCGGTGCGGCGATTGGGCATGGTTGAGTCTCGGGGAACGATTGGGTTGAATGTGTGGCTGGCTGGAAAATTCGCTGCGCAGGTGACCGCCCATTCCGGCCTTCCCCCTAGAGAGAAAGTGAGAAATAAGGCGCGACGGGAAGGCATCGTCGCGTCTGATCCATGAAAGGGTCGGCTATAATTCTATCCCTATTCTGCACTGCAACATTTTTCGCTTTCCGTCAAAATTCGCCCAATTCATTCAACTCGCAACAATCCCCCATTTCTCGAAGCGGCTGCCCAAATGCCCAACGCGTCCACAAAAACCGTGTCTCCGTTCATTCTGCCCCTGTCAAAACTGCGCATGGATGATGTTGCCATTGTCGGCGGCAAAAATGCTTCGCTCGGCGAATTGATCAGCCAGTTGTCACAAACGGGGGTACGGGTGCCCGGCGGATTTGCCACCACCTCGGAAGCGTTCCGCGAATTCTTGAATCACAACGGGCTCACCGAAAAAATCAACAGTACCTTGCTGGCGCTCAATGTCGACGACCTCGATGCATTGTCCAAAACCGGTGCGATGGTGCGCGATTGGCTGGTCAAGGCGCCATTTCAGCCGAGCCTGGAAAAACAGATTCGCGATGCGTATGCGGAATTGACCGCAAATGATCCCAACGCCTCCTTCGCGGTGCGCTCCTCGGCCACCGCCGAGGATTTACCCGACGCGTCCTTCGCCGGTCAACAGGAAACCTACCTCAACATCAAGGGCATCGACAACGTGCTGGAAGCGATCCGCCACGTGTTTGCCTCGTTGTATAACGACCGGGCGATTTCCTATCGCGTGCATAAAAATTTTGTTCACGCCGATGTCGCGTTGAGCGCCGGCGTGCAACGCATGGTGCGCTCCGACACCGGTGCCGCCGGTGTGCTGTTCACGCTCGACACCGAATCCGGCTTTCCCGGCGTGGTGTTCATCACCTCAAGTTATGGGCTCGGCGAAATGGTGGTGCAGGGGGCCGTCAACCCCGATGAGTTTTACGTCTCCAAGCTTTGCCTGAAAAATGGCCGACCCGCCGTGCTGCGGCGTGGTCTCGGCACCAAGGCGCAAAAAATGATTTTCAGTGGCGCATCGTCGGCCGGCAAATCGGTTGAAACAAGATCGGTGCCGCCGGCCGAGCGCGAGCGTTTTTCGCTGACTGACGCTGAAGTTGAAGAACTCGCCGGATACGCGATCGCCATTGAGGCGCATTACGGCCGTCCGATGGATATTGAATGGGCGAAAGAAGGCAATGCCGATGGCGGCGACGGCAAAATCTATATTTTGCAGGCACGACCTGAGACGGTGAAATCGCAGGAGTCGCGTACTGGCACGCTGACGCGATATCGCATGACCGGCAGCGGAGAAAAAATTGCCGAGGGCCGCGCCATTGGCGGCAAGGTTGGGCAGGGTTTCGCGCGCGTGATCAAGGATGTGAACGAGATCAGCCGCTTTCAGGACGGCGACGTGATTGTCACCGACATGACCGACCCCAACTGGGAGCCGGTGATGAAGCGCGCCTCAGGAATCGTCACCAATCGCGGTGGCCGCACCTGCCACGCCGCCATCATCGCGCGCGAACTCGGCGTGCCGGCGGTGGTCGGTTGCGAACACGCGACCGAGGTCGCAATTGAAGGCGAAATGATTACCGTGAGCTGCTGCGAAGGCGACACGGGCAATATTTATCGCGGCAAAATTGGTTTTGAAGTGCAGACCATCGCACTCGACAACATGCCCGTCATCCCGGTCAAGATCGCGATGAACGTGGGCAACCCGGAACTCGCCTTCGATTTCGCACAATTACCCAACGAAGGGGTCGGCCTCGCGCGACTTGAATTCATTATCTCGAACACCATCGGCATCCATCCCAAGGCGTGTCTGGAATATGAACGCCTGCCGATGGAGTTGAAAGAGCAGGTCGCCAGGCGCGCGCGCGGTTACGCGAACCCGGTCGAGTTTTACACGAAGAAAATGGCTGAAGGGGTGGCGACCATTGCGGCGGCGTTCTGGCCGAAAAAAGTCATCGTGCGCTTGTCGGATTTCAAGTCAAATGAGTACCGCAACCTGATCGGCGGGCCGCGCTACGAGCCGACCGAAGAAAATCCGATGCTGGGGTTCCGCGGTGCATCGCGCTATATCGCAAACTCATTTCGTGAGTGCTTCAAACTTGAATGCGAGGCGATGAAGTACGTTCGCGACACCATGGGGCTGACCAACGTCGAATTGATGGTGCCGTTCGTGCGTACCCTGAAAGAAGCCGATGCGGTGCTTGAGATCATGAAAAATTTCGGTCTCGAAAGAGGAAAACCCGCTGGCAGGGACGGACTTCGAATCGTGATGATGTGCGAAATCCCGTCGAACGCGATTCTTGCCGACGAGTTCCTGCAACGCTTCGATGGTTTCTCGATCGGCTCGAACGACATGACGCAAATGACGCTGGCGCTGGATCGCGATTCCGGCCTGGTGATGGATGCCTTCGATGAACGCGATCCCGCGGTGAAACGCATGTTGTCGATGGCGATCGCCGCCTGCCGCAAGGCAAACAAATACGTCGGCATCTGCGGCCAGGGCCCGAGCGATTTTCCCGATCTGGCCGAATGGCTGATGAAAGAAGGCATCGAATCGATGTCACTCAATCCGGATTCGGTGGTGGAGACATGGCTGCATTTGGCGAAGGTGAAATAGCCGATGCTTCGCTGGCAATTTGAACGCTTCGACGATTTGCCGATTCGCGACTGGTATGCGGCCTCCAGCGCGCGCGTTGATGTTTTCGTGATGGAACAGAATTGCCCGTTTCAGGATAACGACGGGGCGGATTTTTTTTGCTGGCACTTGCTGGGGTGGGACGAGACTAATGGTGCGCGCGCACTGGCCGCCTATTGCCGGATCGTCGATGCGGGCGTCAAATTCATTGAGCCGTCGATTGGCCGCGTCGTCACGCCGAGCGCGTTCCGATCAAAAGGTTATGGCAAAGAGTTGATGGCCGAGGCGGTGCGCCGGCACGGAAACCTCTACCCCGGCCGACCCAACCGCATCGGCGCACAGCAGCGGCTGGAAAAGTTTTATCAGGCATTTGGATTTGTGACCGCATCGGAAATGTACATCGAGGATGGCATTGCGCATGTGGAGATGGTGCGGGAGCCGTGAGCCCCTATTTACGAGGCAGAAGCCTAAAAAATAGTGTCATCCTGAGCGCAGCGAAGGATCTTGTCATGAGGGAAGCGGTGCGTTCAAACAAATACTGTCATCCTGACCCCGGATCAAGTCCGGGGTAAGGATGACAGCTTGATTTGAAGGTTGCATAAGTTTGAAACGGATTGTTTTGGCGTATAGGACGATTGGAAACTGGCAATGCTAGACCGAAACTACTACGTCTACATTCTTTCCAGCAAAACGCGCGTGCTATACATCGGCGTCACCAACGATCTTGAGAAGCGCCTGTGGCAGCACAAGCAACATTTGATTCCGGGATTTACAAAACGCTACAACATCGACCAGTTGGTCTATTTTGAACACACCCAAAGCATTGAGGGTGCGATTGAAAGAGAGAAGCAATTGAAGGGTTGGCTTCGTGCCAAGAAGGTCGCGTTGATTGAGTCCGTAAACCCAACATGGGCCGAACTATCCGCACGATGGAATCGACCAGATTCTTCGTCGCAGGCTCCTCAGAATGACACGGCTTTGGAAAAGGAAATTTTGATATGAACAAACCACTCACCGGAAAATCCGCCCTCATCACCGGCTCCACCAGCGGCATCGGCTTGGGCATTGCACGCGCGTTCGCGGGTGCGGGGGCCAACATCATGCTGAATGGGTTTGGCGACGCAAAAGAGATTGAAAGCATTCGCGCGGGATTGGCGGCGGAGCACAATATCAGCGTCGCATATTCTTCGGCGGACATGAGCAAGCCGACGGAGATCACCGCGATGGTCGCCGACGCGCAGAAAACATTTGGCAGCCTCGACATCATTGTCAACAATGCGGGCATCCAGCATGTCGCACCGGTCGAAGAATTTCCGCCGGAAAAGTGGGATGCGATTATCGCCATCAACCTGTCCTCGGTATTTCACGGCACGCGTGCCGCGATTCCGGGCATGAAAACGAAGAACTGGGGTCGCATCATCAATATCGCTTCCGCCCACGGCTTGGTCGCCTCCCCCAATAAATCCGCGTACGTTGCCGCCAAACACGGTGTGGTCGGCTTTACCAAATCAGTCGCGCTGGAGTTGGCCGAAACCCGTATCACAGTGAACTCGATCTGCCCCGGATTCGTGCTGACGCCGCTGGTTGAAAAACAAATTGTCGATTTGGCCGCGCAAAAAAATCTGCCGCGCGAGACGGTCATCCGCGATGTATTGCTGGCACCGCAGCCATCGAAACAATTTGTCACCATCGAGCAAGTCGCCGCGCTCGCGCTGTTCCTCGCCTCCGACAACGCGCAATCGATGACCGGTGCCGCGTATTCAATCGATGGCGGCTGGACGGCTCGTTAGGCACGCGGGACAGGAACGCACCATGCCGCAAAGATCCACTCGCTGTGTACTTGTCACCGGCTTCACGCCCTTTGCCGGAGAGGACACCAACCCGTCCTGGGAAATCGTCAAGGAATTGCCCGAGACCATCGCCGGGTATCGCATCGAGAAACTCAAAGTGCCGACCGAATTCGGTAAAGCCATTGATGTTGCGGCGAAGGCAATCGACAAACACCAACCGAACGTGGTGCTCTGTTTCGGCCAGGCCGGCGGACGATCGCGCATGAGTGTCGAGCGGGTGGCGATCAATGTCGATGACGCGCGGATCGTGGACAACGCCGGCACGCAATTGGTCGATGAACCGATTCGCCGCAACGCGCCGGCCGCGTATTTCTGCACGGTGCCGGTGAAAGCGATGGTGGCCAACATGATCCGCGCCGGCGTGCCTTCGGAAGTATCGAACAGTGCCGGCACTTTTGTTTGCAATCATCTGATTTACGGCGTACTTCACCACATTGCGTGTCAGGGCTATGCGATGCGTGCGGGCTTTGTCCATGTGCCGTACATGGAAGCGCAAATTCTCGACCGCGCCGACACCGCCGCGCTGTCACTGACCACGATGGTCAATGGCGCGAAAGCCGCGATCATTGCGGCGGTGCGCAACAAGACCGATTTGAAACTGGTGGGCGGCTCGCTCGATTGACCACGAACGCACACTTTCCACAGGAGCAGCAAAATGAGCAAATCAAAAGTTTATGCGGATGCCAAATCCGCCCTCGACGGAATTCTTCACGACGACATGACCATCGCGGCGGGTGGCTTCGGCCTCTGCGGCATTCCGGAAAATCTGATC
>JANLQC010000615.1:0-2133 GCA_031367575.1 Betaproteobacteria bacterium
CGATCCCGCCACCCGCGGCCCCCTCAAGTTCGTTGACTCCGCCCGTCGCGATGAGGCGATCACCGGCGCCGGCGTGTCCGGAAAACAAAATGATGAGCGCGACCATCCACCACCAGGGAAAAAGCGATCCTTTTACGCAATACATGAAAATTCCAGTGACATTGCCAATAATTCCTGAACGGCCATTTTCGCCGCGACTCGGTAATGGATGCAAATCGGCCAAGACTTTTCTTGCCCGACATTGAATCCGCGCGGCCAAGCACCAAGTGAGCGGGACATGTTAAGCTGATTCCAACTTTGCAGACTCAAAACGACCATGTTCAGGCATTCCTTGATCGGCATTTCTTGCTTAAACGTCTCAATCGTCAGTTGCCTGTTTGCGGCGATGGCGGTGGCGAAAACGCCAACTGACACGTTGTTCCAGCGTCTTGGCGGCGAAAAAACAGTGGCACAGATCGTCGATGAGACCATTGATAGCACTGCGGCTGACGCAAAGACGGCGCGGTCGTTCAAAAAAGTAAATTTGGTCAATCTCAAGAAAAAAATTGTCGAGCAAATATGCCAGCTTGCCGATGGCCCGTGCAAGTACAGCGGCGATGAAATGAAGCTGGTACATAGCGGGCTGGATATCACTGAAAGCGAGTTTTACGGCATGGTCGAACATTTGCGCATGGCACTTGATCATGCCAATGTCGGCGAAGGCGCTAAAAATGAACTGTTGAGGATTCTTGCGCCAATGAAGCGCGAAATCGTCACAAAATAACCATGCCCCGTCGAATTTTCACCCCCGGTCCCCGCAACGCCTGCTGTTTTTCGTTGCTGCCGCCGCCATTGACTTCAACGCGCCTGCCATTGCATCGCATCGTTTTTCGCATTTTCGCAATCTTGATTGTTGCGACATCCGGCGCGGCCAATGCAGCAAAAATAACCGCGCAGATTGCCACGCCCGCCGGCGCAGGAGTCCGCCATGCCGGCGTCTACGCGACCATGGTGGCCGACACTGCGCCGCCAAAGTCACCTCGCGAGATTTTCATCGAACAGATCAACAAGGAATTTGTACCGCTCATCAGCATTGCGCAAACGGGCGCATTGGTCAATTTCCCGAATCGCGATTCGATTCGGCACCACGTTTATTCGTTTTCACCTGCCAAGACGTTTGAGATCAAACTGTATTCCGGCCTGCCTTCCAAGCCAGTGACTTTCGACAAGCCCGGCGAGGTGGTGCTGGGTTGCAATATTCACGACACAATGATTGCCTATGTTCTGGTGGTTGATACACCGTATTTTGCGAAAACCGACATCAATGGGCGCGCGGTTATTGAAGGCTTGCCGGCAGGCGAATACGAAGTGCGAATGTGGTATCCGGTTAGCCCCGTTGTCCCGCCTGCGCAGAAAATCAGGATCCGTGCCGACGATACCGTTGACGTGAAATTCACCTTTGGTTCAAAACAGCTTGCGTCCGCCTCTGGCGCGCCGTTTGGGGCGAATTCCGCAGCTCCTGCCTCCGCCACCGGTAAATGACGTTTTCGTTAATTCGATTCGAGAGCCTCGAAAGCCGCATCGTCGTATTCTTTGTGGTTCTATTGATGTCTGTGCAGATGGCGGGTTTCTTTGCGATCCGCTACGCGATCGAACAGAGTGCCCGCACCAACCTGCGCGATGAACTCGATGTTGGCGTTCGCGTTTTCAAGCGCCTGCTGGAGCAGAACAGTCAGCAATTGGTGGAAGCCACGGCGGTCCTAAGCTACGATTTCGGCTTCCGCGAAGCGGTCAGCAGTCAGGATCGCGACACCATTCTTTCGGCGCTAAGCAACCATAGTGCTCGCATCAATGCAAACGGCATGGCGCTCGTCAATCTGCAAAACGACGTGGTCGCCGATACCCTGCAGGCCAGTGCAATTGGCAAACAATTTGCCTTTCCGGAACTCATTGTCATTGCCGCTGAAAGACGTCGCGCGTCCGCAATCAGGCTCGTCAATGGCACCGTCTATCAGCTGGTGGTGGTGCCGGTATTGGCACCATTGCCGATTTCATGGGTCGTCATGCTGTTCATCATTGACGACTCTGTGGCAACCGATCTCAAGCGCATTACCTCACTTGACGTAACCTTTATCGGCAACGCCGACAATGGCC
>JANLQC010000673.1:0-1697 GCA_031367575.1 Betaproteobacteria bacterium
GTCTATCATGGGGCATTCAAACGGCGCTTCTTTCGCAACCCGTCGCAGCGCTGCGGGTTGTCGCGCATCGCCCGCATGCCGCCACAAAACTCCTTTACGGGTGCGCCCCGCCGCGCCTTTTTGGCCGGAAACCCGCGCCAGTGCTAGTGTTTTCCGGTCACCGCCCTGCCGCCACGATCAATCTTGCGCATTTGTGCGCGGGATCATCACACGATTCACAAACCGTGAACGCGGACAATTCGTCAAGCGCACCTCGGCTAGAATAGCGCAGCAATTTGGATGGATGCCAGCGCGGATTTTTCAGACAATAACGATCACGTCATCCACTGAAATCGTCGTGCCGCCATTGGCGCAAACAATATGGTCGCAAACCGACGGCCAATATTTCGTCCACGCGGCAAAGGAAGGCGACACGCTGATCCATCTCGTCAAACGCTACTTGATCAAGGAGAACGATTGGCTGTCGCTGCAAAGGCTCAACAAGATCACCGATCCACATTACATCCGCCCCGGCACCCCGATCCGTTTTCCGCTGGCCGAGATGAAAACCGATCCCGCGCAGGGCACGGTGGTGTCGGTGGCGGGGCCGGTCGAGTCAACCGGAGGAAAACTGGTGCCGGGCAGTATCGTCGCCGAAGGCCATGTCATCAAGACCGGTGAGAACGGTTTCGTCACCATCAAGCTTGCCGATCAATCAACCATTGTGGTGCAATCAAAATCGCTGATGAAACTCGATCGTGCGCGCACCATCACCGGCACCGATATGCCCGTCACTCGTGCAAAACTGATGTCCGGTCGGATCGAAGCCAAAATCGAAAAACGCCCCGGTGCCGTATCGCGTTTTGAAGTGGCGACACCTACCTCGAACATGGGCGTGCGCGGCACGCGTTTTCGCGTGGGCAGCGATGAATCGGGCAAATCTTCCACGGGCGAGGTACTGGAAGGCGCGGTCAACGTCGCGGATATGAGTGCGGGCAAAGGCCTTGATCTGGCGGCGGGTTTCGGCATTCTGGTTGAAGAAGGAAAAACGCCGGTTGAGCCGGTGAAATTATTGGGCTCACCTGATCTTTCATCGATCGCGAAACTGCACGAGCGCATTTTGTTGCGCGTCAAATTTGCGGACGTCGCGGGGGCCAGCGGCTATCGGGCACAGGTCGCCGGTGACAGTGCGTTTTCCAATCTGCGCGCCGAAGGTGTATTCAAAACGGCCGAAGCCAAAATTGGCGATTTGCCCGATGGTGCCTATTTTCTGCGTGTGCGTGCCATCGACAAATCCGGCATTGAAGGTTCGGACGCGGTCACGCCGTTGGTGTTGAAAGCGCGCCCGGAACCGCCGTTCACCTCAGCGCCGCAAAACAAAGCCAAATTCTCGGGAGAAAAAGCGGATTTCACTTGGGCCACCTCCACCGAAGCAGGTTCCTATCGTTTTCAGTTGGCGCGCGATGCCGCCTTTACGGCAATGGTGGCGGACGAGAAATCGGTGCGGGGTTCCGCTTTCACGCCATCGGCAAAACTGCTGCCAGGCGACTATTTTTGGCGCGCATCGAGCGTGCGCGCCGACGGCGACATCGGTCCGTTCGGCGATGTGCAAACATTCACGTTGAAGCCGTTGCCACCGGTACCCAATCCGCCGAAAGTAGAAGGCGGTCGCGTGAGTTTTTCATGGGGCACCGAGGCCGGCCAGACATTTGAATTTC
>JANLQC010000013.1:0-2387 GCA_031367575.1 Betaproteobacteria bacterium
GCCTTGGGGCGGTTCAGCGTGAGATGCGCGATGTGGTTGCGAATGTCAACGACGAGGTCGTTGTTGGTTTGGATGAGTGACATATGCGATGGCGGCCAATTGGTTGGAAACTCCTCCCTTTTTAACGGGAGGTGGGAGGGATTTACGGCGTTAGCTGTGTGACGGAGGCAATATTTTGCCGTTGGCAAACTCCCCGAACAAAAGGGCGAAGCGCCCCGCGTTACACCGCCGTCAGGTATTTTGACGCCAATATTTATCTTGCACCGTCATTCCCGCCCGGCGCAACCGTTGTGGTTGTTCGCGGCTATGACGAACCATGATTTGAAACGGTCGCCATTATTCCTGACGACGGCGTAAGAGCGGTGAATTATTGCGCCCTAGGCATTTTTCCACGCCGGCTTGCGCTTTTCCAGAAACGCTTTCACCCCTTCTGCCTGATCTTCATAGTCGAACAAATCCATAAACCGTTCACGTTCCAGCGACAACCCCGCCCGACGCGGGATGCCGTCGCGCGCGTTGTGGATCAGGTTCTTGCTGAACTCGAGCGCTTTCGGCGAGAGCCCCGCGACGCGTTCCGCCATCGCCTTCGCGGCCGCGAATGATTGGCCTTTTTCAACGACTTCCTCGACCAAACCGATGCGCAACGCCGTCTCAGCCGTGACCCGCTCGTTGGTCAGAATCATCCGTTTGGCCCAGCCTTCGCCGATCAGCCACGGCAAATTCTGCGTGCCGCATCCGGCGGGCAATAGCCCCACCGCAGGCTCCGGCAGCGCCATCTGCGCATGCGTTTCCGCGATGCGCATATCGCAGGCCAGCGCACATTCCAGCCCGCCACCCATCGCGTAGCCGTTGATCGCGGCAATCGTGACAAAGCGCGCGTTCATCCACGCCGCAAACGCCTCGCCGAATGCCGAAATGAATTCGCGCGCGGCAATTTTGTTGCCCTCAAAGCGCTTGAGATCGGCGCCCGCCGAGAAAAATTTCTCGCCCTTGCCGGTGATGACGGCGGCGTAAATGGATTTGTCCGCGTTCAGTTGTGCGGTCAGTGCTTTCATCGCCTGCAACGAGTCCGGCGTCCAGGTATTGGCCGGCGGATTGTTGATGGTGATGAAGCAGGTGTGACCTTCGATGGTGTGTTCGATCATTTCCGATTCCCGATTATCAACGTGTCTTCTGCGGATTTAAATCCGCAGAACACTGCGTATGTTCTCAGTCCTTTTTGTATAACTTGATTATGGACGAAAAATCCAGCCCGCCATTGCCCATGCTGGAATGCATCTGATACAACTGCTGCGCCGCCGCACCGAGATTGACGGGTTGCCGCGCCGCTTTCGCCGCCTCGGTTACCAGCGTCAAATCCTTCAGCATCAAGTCCGAGCCGAATCCGCCACTATAGCCACGCGACGCGGGTGCATTCTCCAGCACGCCGGGGTAGGGATTGTAGGTATCCGAACTCCAGCAGCGACCACTCGAGGTATTCGCGATGCCGGCAAATACTTTCGCATCCATGCCGAGCTTGACCGCGAGCGCCATGCCTTCGGCAGTGGCGATCATCTCGATGGCCAACATCATGTTGTTGCAGATTTTTGCGACCTGGCCATTGCCCGCACCGCCGCAATGAACAATATTTTTGCCCATGCATTGCAGAATCGGTTTGGCCTTTTCAAAGTCGGTCACATCGCCGCCGACCATGAACGTCAACGTGCCTGCTTCCGCACCCCCGGTACCGCCGGAGACCGGGGCATCGACCATGTTGTTGCCGTGGGCTCTGGCATCCATCGCGACATCGCGCGCGGTGTGCGGGTCAATTGTGGATGAATCGATCAGCAAGACACCCGGCGGCACACCCGCAAGTATGCTGCTGTCTTTGCCGGTGTAGACCGAGCGCACATGCGGCGAGGACGGCAGCATGGTGATGACCAACTCAACTCCTTGCGAACAGGTCGCCGCCGATGGTGCCGATTCCGCGCCGAGGTCGGTGAGTTTTTTCACCAGATCCGGCACCACGTCGAAAACTTTCAATGTGTGCCCATGTTTCAACAAATTGCGCGCCATGGGATTGCCCATGTGGCCCAGGCCGATGAATCCGATTTTCATTTTGCGAGTTCCATGTCATTTCGTCGCCCGGATGGAGCGCCGCGCAATCCGGGGTATCGTCACCATTATTGAAATTGTCCCGGTCCGGAAAGTGTTCGCTGTGTCATCACTTCAACGAAATCGTCGTATTCACCCCGGTACTCACTGCCGCATCATCAAACCAGCGCGCCGTCACCGTTTTCACCTGCGTATAAAACTGTACTACCTGCTTGCCATACGGCCCCAGATCGCCCAGCTTGGAACCACGCGAACCGGTAAAGCTGAAGTAAGGCACCGGCACCGGCACCGGC
>JANLQC010000025.1:0-3705 GCA_031367575.1 Betaproteobacteria bacterium
GGGTATCGCTGCGCTCCACCCATCCTGCGGAACTGCGCCGGGGAGACAGCCAAAGTAGGTGCCATTCGGGTCAGACACCAGTATCTGATCGCTCTAAACCTGAAACCCGCAGCAATGTCGGCGGATACTTGCCATGAGTGAGGTTTGCATGCAAAGCGCATCAAAACGATGTCTGTTCATTGCGTTGCCCCTGATCGCGGCGTGTGCGATGAAGGCGGCCACGGCGACATTGCTGGTGGATGATCCACCGAGCCCAAAAAATCCGGAGTTTTACAAAAAACTGCAGTCCGCACTCGTGAAATTTGAACAATCCGGCGACCCAACCATTCAGCGATTGCATGCGGCCGTCGTCGCCTCACCGGGCACCATCAACTTTCGCGAGATGACCGACGATAAGACGACCTGGTCCAGCGACGGCGACCGCGACCGCGGGCATACCGAGCCCACCGACGGCCGGCCCAAGCGGGAAGGGCGGAGCAAGCCTGTCAACGCGACGATCTTCATTCCGCGAAGTGCGGTCGAATCCGGTAGCCCGCGATGGAACAGCGGGCTGCTGGCGCATGAACTGGTGCACGCGCTGGATCTCACCACCGGCCGCTACAACCGCGACTACACCGTCCGCGAGCGCCGGGCGACGTTTATTCAAAATATCTGGCGCCATCACGTAAGCTCTCCGCTTCGCACGACCTATCACGGAAAGTTTCCGACGATGGACTATCAACATGCGTCCAAACAGGGAACGATTGCCGAATACGCAGATTACATATTCACGCGCGCCTACTTTCCGAAACCGTCCGCAGAAACGTCGCCGGACAAGTTTCCAGGCAACAAGCGGTAAGCGGCGAAATTGAAAGCCAACGGCGGTGATCCCGCGAACTCGATGCTTGCCCGCTTTGGCGGCAGCGTGATGATCGGTGGCGTGCGTATCGCAACAGTGGCGGCAAATGTACCGCGGGTTGCTGATACTGATACGCGCGCGCATCTAAAATGCATTGACGTATCATTATCCGGCGCGATCATGGAATCGCGAGTCTAAACACCTATCGGAAGGACGCAAATGATTCGATCAAACAGGATTTTATGGATTGCCGCAGGCATCATTGCGTTGGCGGGTTTGATGGTGGGCAATGGCTTTGCTGCCGCAAGCGCAGACGAAACCGCCATCCGCGCGCAAACAACAAGCTGGATGAAAGCCTACAACGGCGGAGACGCAAAAGCTGTTGCTGCACTATATGCGGACGATGCGCTGCTGATGCCGCCGGGGGCACCGGGTGTCACCGGCCAGAAAGCCATTCTTGCATTCATCACGAAGGACATTGCTGGCTCGAAGGCAGCCGGGGCTATGTTCAATGTCAGTCCCAAGTCCGATGTGGGTGTTTCCGGTGATATGGGTTGGGAGTCCGGAACCTATACCGTCACGATCAAAGCCGCCGTCGTCGAATCAGGCAAGTTTCTCTCGGTTTCACGCAAGAAAGAGGGCAAGTGGCTCTACATCCGCGACACCTGGAACGCCGATGCGTCGCCCGCGCCACCCGCTCCCGCCAAAGCCCCGGCCGCACCCGGCACTCCCGCCACGCCAGGGCCGGTCAAGAAGTAAGTTTACGAGTAACACGCTTGGTACCTGTGCGAATGAAAAGGGCCTCCGAGGAGGCCCTTTTTTCTAATTTGCATGGCTTGCAGCAATTGGCCCGCCTCGCTCCGCACTGTCGATATGGCGGGTAGTAATGCATGTCGCTTTGGACGAGTACCTGCAATGGAATCCACCGAAGCGGGTTGCTGATCCGCGTGCGACTTGTCCCCATCTTCACCGGAAAGCCGCACGGACGGCATCAGCCGCCGCACTCGCGTAGCCGCCGCTCAAGATATTTCCGCTCAGCCGGATTCCTGACCAGCGCAAGTGCCGCGCGGTAATTTTCCCGCGCCTCGCCAAGTCGATCAAGCCTGCGCAACAAGTCCGCCCTTGCCGCTGGCAGCAGATGATAGCTGTCGAGTTCCTCGCGCGTCGCAAGTTGCTCGATTTTCACCAGACCGTGTTCTGCGCCTTCAGCCATGGCAAGTGCCACGGCCGCGTTGAGTTCCACCACCGCACCGGGATACTCGCAATTCATCGCGGCATAGAGCGCCGCAATCTGCTTCCAGTCGGTGTCCTCAGCGCGTGTGGCTTCAGCGTGAAGTGCGGCGATGGCAGCTTGCACCTGATAGGCACCGCGCCGGCGCATCAGTAGTGCGCCATGCAGAATCGCACGCCCCTCGTCGATGGCGCATTGACGCCAAAGGGTGCGATCCTGCTCTTCGAGCGGCACCATGGAGCCATCGGGCGCAACGCGTGCATCGCGCCGCGAATCCTGCAATAGCATGAGCGCGAGCAGGCCGAGCACTTCCGCCTCCGGCATGAGCTCGGCCAACAATCGTGCGAGGCGGATGGCCTCAGTGCAAAGGTCGGGGCGCAGCAAACCCGGCGTGTCGGTGGCCGCGTAGCCCTCATTGAAAACCAGATAAATCACGCCGAGTACGGCATCGAGGCGTTCAGGCAAATTGTCGCGATCAGGAATCTGATAGGGGATGCGCGCCTCGAGAATTTTCTTTTTCGCCCGCACCAATCGCTGTGCGGTGGTCGATTCCGGCTCGAGAAACGCGCGCGCGATTTCGCGGGTCGATAGCCCGCACAATGTGCGAAGCGCCAGCGCCACTTGTGCCGGTTGCGCGATCGCCGGATGGCAGCAGGTAAACAACAGCCGCAGGCGATCATCCTCGACGCCGCAACTGTCCGCCGGATCGGTCTCGCCGATGAGCGCATCGGCTGCGGCAAGATCGGGCACCTCGTCAACGTAGAGTGGGCCGGTATGGCGACGCCGCAGCAAATCAATTGCCCGCCGTTGCGCAACCGTGGTGAGCCACGCAGCGGGTACGGCGGGCAGGCCCTGCGATGGCCAGCATTCCAGTGCTTTGGTAAACGCGTCTTGCAGCGCGTCCTCGGCGAGCTCGAAATCACCGCAGCGCCGGATCAAACCCGCCAGCACGCGCGCACCTTCGGCGCGGCAGATGCCATCAATGACGGGCGTGAGCATGGTGCCTAGTGTAATGCTTCGCAATTTCAGGCACACAAAAACGCGTCTTTTTGTGCCATTCGGCGTCGCAAGTCCACGTGATAGTCAACGCTATCACGGCGGTTTGCTCCTTGTCTGGCCCAAAAATCCATCGGTTTTGTTTGTTCCAGAAATTGCCAAGCACTACACTATTGAGAATCACTTGACGTTGAGACAAATGCCGTCGTCCCGGCGGACAACCACAACGGTTGCGCCGGGCCGGGATCCAGTCCTGTCGTTGTTCTGAACAATACGACGGGCTGGATTCCGGCCCGGGCAAACTCCCGGCCTATCCTGAGCCCGTCGAAGGGCCGGAATGACGAAACAATTTGATCCGTTGTCACGCATTTAGGTAATTCCCAATAGTGACGTTGGCCATTTTGGCGGCGCTAATTTGTGTCGGGCGTCATTCCAACCAGACGCACTTCAATAGCGCCACCCTGTGCCCCAGGGCAGCGCGCCGCCCACTTCACGGCCTCATCCAGATTGGCCACATCGATGTTGTAAAAACCGCCGAGCTGTTCCTTGGTTTCGGCGAACGGGCCATCGGTGGTCACGGTCTTGCCGTTCTTGATGCGCACTGTGGTCGCGGTGGCAACGGGTTTCAGTTCCGCACCGC
>JANLQC010000027.1:0-5264 GCA_031367575.1 Betaproteobacteria bacterium
GGGTATCGCGGCGCTCCACCCATCCACCCATCCGTTTTCCGGGGCGTCATGGGCTTAACCGAGTGCCAAGACGCACTGACCCCTCGGCACAACAACCGGCTTTGGCGCAACAGTACGAGACTGGTGTTGGCCGCGTTACCCGCGTTACCCGCGTTACAATAGGCTGGTGATTTTTTATCGATTCCTTACCCGCTCCCCGGCATCCATCGCGTTCGCGATTTTTGCCGTATTTGGCACCGTTGCTGCGCACGCGCAAACGGCGACGCCCGAGGCAGCCAGCGCGAAAGTCAGACCCAAGATTGGCCTGGTGCTATCCGGCGGTGGTGCGCGCGGCGCGGCGCAGGTCGGTGTGATCAAGGTGCTTGAAGAGTTGCGCATCCCGATCGATTTCATTGCCGGTTCCAGCATGGGTGCGCTGGTGGGTGCCGCGTATGCATCCGGCACCTCGGCTGAGGAAATGGAACAGCGTCTGCGCGGTGAGGACTGGGATCGGCTGCTCTCCGATGAATCGCCGCGTGGCGATCGCAGCTTTCTGCGCAAGGAGGAAGACCAGAACCGATTGTTGCGCCTGGAACTTGGCGTGAAGGATGGCGGGTTGCGCCTGCCGCCGGGGGCCATTTCCGGACAGAAATTCGATATTCTTTTCAGCCAGCTTACCCGCAGCGTATCGCCCGGCGTGGTGTTCGACGATTTGCCGATTCCATTTCGCGCGGTCGCCACCAATGCGGAAAGTGGCCGCATGGTGGTGTTTGATCACGGCCGGCTTACCGATGCAATGCGCGCGTCGATGTCGGTGCCGGGTGCGATTGCGCCGTACCAGATCGGGGACCAGATTTTTCTGGATGGCGGGTTGACGCGCAATTTGCCGGTTGATGTCGCGCGTGCGATGGGGGCGGACATTGTCATCGTGGTCAATATCGGCACACCGTTGCTCAAGAGAAACGACATCCAGACACTGGTCGGCGTATCGCTGCAAATGGTCAATATTCTCACCGAGCAAAATGTGCGTACCTCGATCGATTCGTTGAAAAATGACGACTTCCTCATTTCGCCGCCGCTCGAAACCATTGGTGCCACCGACTTTGGCCTGGTCGGCGACGCGATCACCATCGGCGCGGCCACCACCCGCACGATGGCCGCGAATTTGAGCCGCCTCAGCCTGTCCATCGAGGATTACGCCGCTCACCGCCGCGTGCAGCTGGCGCGCGCGACGCCACCGACCGGTGCCAGTGAGCGCCTCAATGAACTTCGCATCACCGGCCTTGAACGCGCCAATGCCGACGAGCTCAAGCGCACCCTCGACATCAAGCCGGGTGAGCCCATCGACTTCAAAAGAATCAATTCCGGCATCAGCCGCGCATTCGGAACGGGATATTTTGAACGCATCAATTACAGCCTGCTGAACGACGCCGGCCACACCGTGCTGACGGTGGACGCGCGCGAAAAACAGTGGGGACCGAATTATCTGCGTTTCGGACTCACCTTGTCGGCAGATACGGAAGGTGAAGGCCGCTTCAATTTGCTTGCGCGCTATCTGCGCACACAGGTCAATAAATTCGGTGCCGAGTGGCGAAATGATGTCCAGCTGGGTCGTGATCGCCGTATCGCGTCGCAGTTTTTTCAGCCGCTTGGCGCAAGCGGGTTCCTCAATGCATTCAATGTTTCCCCCGGTGTCGAATTTTCAAAGCGTCCGCTGGATTTTTTCCAGGGTGCCCAGCGGGTCGCGCAGGCATTGCTGTCGACAAACGCGACCTCACTCGACGTTGGCTACGATTTGAGCCGGAATTCAATCGTCCGGATCGGCGCGTTACGATCCCGCAACATCTCCACCCTGAGCATCGGCAATCGCGTAAACCCGGATCCCCGATTCAAGGAAGGAAGCGCGCGCTTCAAGTTTTTGTACGACAGTCTCGATGACGCCAATTTTCCCAAAGAGGGCCGCGTCCTGCAGCTGGATTACGTTGCCAGCCTTGATTCGCTTGGTGCCGATGCGGAATTTCGCAAGGTCGAAGTCAATTATCTGGACAACATCACGTTTGGGGCGAATACGTTTTCCCTTGCGACCCGCTATGGACGTTCCCTGAACGACATGTCGCTGTCCGTTTTCAACCAATTTTCATTGGGCGGTTTTCTGCAAATGTCTGCCTATCGCCCGGGCGAACTGCGTGGCGATTCAGTCGCATTCGCCAGGCTTTCATACTATCGGCGCCTGGGCCAGTTCAGCAATCCCTTTGGCAGGAGCATGTATGCCGGTTTGTCGGGCGAGTTCGCGCGCGTTTCGGTGTCTCCTGTTTCAATAGGCAAAGCGGAAACGAAAAACTCGCTCTCCGCATTTTTGGGAATTGATACGCTGATCGGGCCGCTTTATCTCGGCTATGGCCGCGCGCGCGACCGCAACAGCATTTTCTATCTGTTTCTCGGCCAACCCTGACGACTACTCGCCATGCTCAATGTCTTCGTCCTGAACAATCGTCGCCTGAATCAACTGCATGTTGAGTCGCTCGATGACCTCAAGAATTCGGAGCCGATCTGGATCGATCTGGTTTCACCGACCGCGACCGAGCGCGAATGGATCAAAACGCTGTTCAGTCTCGAATTGCCATCGCTCGAAGACATGAAAGATCTCGAAACCAGCGCGCGTTTCTTTGAAGGCGAGAATGGCGAGTTGCATCTGCGCTCGGATTTCTTGCTGGAATTGAATGAAGACGATTCACGCAATGTACCGGTCGCGTTCATTCTCAAAAACAATACCCTGCTGTCGCTGCATCTGGAAGATTTGCCGGTGTTTCGGCTGGTGCGGATGCGTGCGCGCACGCGGCCCGGCTATATCGAGGATGCGCGCGAAGTGTTGTTGGATCTGTACGCCACCGACGCCGAGTATTCCGCCGATGCGCTCGAAGGCGTTTACGCGGAACTGGAAAAAATCAGCCAGAGCGTGCTCACCACCAAGATGACCGATGTCGAGGCCGCCAACATTCTTGCGCGCGTGGCCAACGAAGAAGACTTGAACGGGCGCATCCGCCGCAACGTGATGGACACGCGGCGCGCGGTTTCTTTCCTGATGCGCCAGAAATTACTGGAAGCGGATCAGGCTGAAGAAGCGCGGCAAATATTGCGCGACATTGAATCGCTCGACGGGCACACCGCATTCCTGTTCGACAAAATAAATTTCCTGATGGACGCGACGGTTGGTTTCATCAACATCAACCAGAACAAGGTGATCAAGATATTTTCGGTGGCCTCGGTGGCGATGCTGCCGCCGACGCTGATCGCGAGCATTTACGGGATGAATTTCAAACGCTATTTTCCCGAACTCGAATGGGAATACGGCTATCCATTCGCGTTGCTGCTGATGATTGTGTCGGTGGTGGTGCCGTTTGTGTACTTCAAACGCAAGGGCTGGCTGGATTAAAGTCTCCAGTCCGGTTTTTCCCCAAGCGATGACGACCACAGAGCAAGTCGGGCGCGCGATGTTGCGGGTGGCGCGCGACCGCGGGGCGAAATCGATTCTGGAGAGTGCGGACATCAATGCGTTGTCGTGCTTGTGAGCAGTCTGGTGCTTGACCCTTGTAGATCACATCGACGGCCACACTTCGCTCTCCGCAATTTTGTCAGCCAAACACCCGCCTGAAACGAGGCGTTCGCCTATTGCGACGCAGCGCCGAAACATGCAACGTTGGTGAATCTCATCAACGTTTGGAGAACCACATGCTCGACTATTCGATTTTGGAACCCGAAGGCGTATTGGTGCTCAAGCCTGACGCGCCGCTAAAGCAGGAAGATTTTACGGGCTTAAGCGAAGCTGTTGGTGCGTATATTGCCAAGCATGGAAAACTGCACGGCGTGCTGGTGTATGCGAAGAAGTTTCCGGGCTGGGAAGACTTGAGCGGCTTTTCGGCGCACATGCACTTCGTGCGCGAACATCGCACCAAGGTCGCACGCATCGCGGCGGCGACAGACAGTATCGTTGCCGATGTTGTGGAATCAATTGTCAAATACTTTACGCCGGCGGAAGTGAGGCGTTTTCATTTTGCGGAATTTGATGAGGCGCTGGCGTGGGTGAAGATTTAAACGGCGTCGCTTCGATGCCACAATCGGTCGCCGCTCTTTGACGTTGACTCGCACGGCCCAGCGCAACCCCGGTGGTTGTTCGCTGGAATGACGCGCTTTTTGGCTAAACCGGGTGCCATGAGAGCCTGACGCCTTTAGTTGGAACCCAGCGCCTGGATGCCAGACTGAATTTATGGCAGTCCCAAATCCTTCACCAGCTTGTATTTCGTTCCAGCAAACGAAACAGGTTAACGACCGCAGCCATTGGTTTTGCCTGTCCATTTTCATAGCGTGAAAACGCATTCTTGCCGCCACCGGTAAGCACCGCTGCCTGCTGCTGAGTGAGCTTGAGCTTCTTGCGAATGCGGGCAAGGTGTTGCGCGTCACGGTCGATCACTTTTGCTTTCAGTGCTTGCAAGGCATCGTTGTAATTCGATTTCCATTTCATTAAGGCAGTAATTATTGTCATTCCCGCGAAAGCGGGAATCCATGTTTGGCAGAGTAGAAAATGGATTCCCGCTTTCGCGGGAATGACAGCATTTACTGTTGTAATGATCGGGAATTGGAATAACGTTTTGCACCACGACAGCACCACGACAGCAGCACCACGACGAGGTCTAGTTATGTTGCATCCATTTGCTACATAGCTCGACCTGACCCTTCGCTTTGCGTAGCTAGACCTGACCCTTCGCTTTGCCCTGCGGCGTTTCAGGCGCTTTCGGCCTGAAACGCCTGCCAATGCTAGAGTTTCTCCTGAGAAAACCTAAAATAACTCCGTCGTCCCAGCGAAGGCTGGGATCCAGTCCGCCCAAGTGCGTGAAGATACGATGGACTGGATTCCAGCCTGGAATGACGAACTTGGGAACCGTGTTGGGTCAGGCCTTGCCGCTTTCTTGATCGGCAATAGTCAAGGCCTGACCCTCGCTCGCGTTTCGGTGGACGCGGCGCAGATGGACTCGGCGGCGTGTGTGCGCAACTACAAGGCACTGGCCAATGTCGAGCGGGGGTTTCGCTCGCTCAAGACCATCGACTTGAAGGTGCGCCCGATCCATCACCGCACCGCTGACCGGGTACGCGCGCACATCTTCCTGTGCATGCTGGCGTACTACGTGGAGTGGCACATGCGCGAAGCCTGGCGCGAACTGATGTTTGCCGATACCGATCAGCAAGCCAAGACCGCACGCGACCCGGTCGCGCCCGCCAAGCGTTCCAAG
>JANLQC010000111.1:0-6810 GCA_031367575.1 Betaproteobacteria bacterium
AACGGCATCGCCCACTTTTACGCTGTCCATCCGTTTCGCCAGATCACCGAATGCCACGGCGTTCATTTCGACTTCAACCGCGACCTCATGGCCATTTTCCGATTGCGTCGACTGGTGATTCAGTATCAGGTTCAGCGTTGCGACGCCGCCGGGGGTAGCCCTCAGGGTATCGCGTGAAACGATCTTTCCATCGAGGACGGTGCTATTCACTGCTTTGCACCCTCACCGCTTGCTACAGACAAATTCTCGTTATGCAGGCTGTGCAGCCGCTTGATTGGCCGCCTGACTGGAAGGTGAGGCAACCTTGACGTCGTCTTTCAGATCGACGTTGCGGGATTTTTCTTCCTTCATCATCGGTGACGGCGCGGTTTCGGCGGCGTCCATCTTGACGGTCAGATGGCGCAAGACGGCATCATTGAACTTGAACGCGTGTTCGAGTTCATCGAGCGTAACCTGATTGATTTCGATGTTCATCAGCACGTAGTGCGCCTTGAACACTTTTTGGATGGGATAAGTCATCTGGCGACGGCCCCAATCTTCAATGCGGTGAATCTTGCCGCCGCCTTGGGTGATGGTCGCTTTGTACCGATCAATCATGGCGGGCACTTGCTCGCTCTGATCGGGATGAACAATAAAAACAATTTCGTAATGGCGCATAAAATCTCCTTATGGATTAAGACCTTAGGGTCTGGAAGCTTTCCGCGATGCGCACCGCGATAAAGCAAGGGGGTTTGGTTTTCGCCTGCATGAGCGATCAATTGTTCAAGCAAGCCCGGTATTATGTCCGAAAACCCGTTATAAATCAAACGGATTCTGCCGATTGGCCGGGTATCGCGCCTAACAGCTGGATAACCGCCTGTTATTCCAATTCCCGATCATTACAACAGTAAATGCTGTCATTCCCGCCCCCGATTAAAGCATTCGAGGGCAGGCTACTGCGGGAATCCATTTTCTACTCTGCTAAACATGGATTCCCGCGTTCGCGTGAATGACAATAATTAGTGCCTCAATGAAATGGAAATCGAATTACTTGATCAGCCCTTCGGCCTTCATTGCGTCCTGCACCTTTGGCCTTGCCGACACGCGCGCCTGATAGTCGGCTAACACCGGCCACGTCGCGAGATCGATACCGACCCATTGGCACCAGTTCAGCACCGTAAACAAATATCCGTCTGCGACGGTAAACGTCTCGCCCATCAAATATTGCTTGCCGGTCAATTGGGTGGCGAGCCAGTCGAAACGTTTGCCGAGTTTGTCTTTGAAAATTTGCTTCACTTCCGGGGTGAGTGCCGGATCAAACAGCGGGCTGAAGCCTTTATGGATTTCAGAGGTGATGAAGTTGAGCCATTCCTGCAAACGATAGCGTTCCATCGTGCCGGCTTTAGGTGCCAGGCCGGATTCGGGATACTGGTCGGCGATGTACTGCACGATGGCCGGGCCTTCGGTCAGAACTTGTCCGCTGTCGAGTTCGAGCGTCGGCACGTAACCCTTGCTGTTGATGGCCCAAAAATCACCGCCGCCGTCGAGCTGTTTGGTTTTGGTATCGACTTTTTGCGTGGTGAATGGCAGGCCCGCTTCAAGCAGCGCAATGCGCGGTGAAAGTGAACATGCGCCGGGGGAGAAATAGAGTTTCATTTGAATCCTTTTGAATGGAATGGGGCGGCAAAAAATCAGGAATAGCGTGAACCGGTCAACGCGTATTTGCCGTCACCCAGCAGGCCTAAAACGATGGCCGCGATGACGAGAAAGGCCGGATATTCCCAGCCGCCGTTCGGCGCGCTGAATAGCCAGCCATTGCCGGCGTGTGCCCAGGTCGCGCCGATGAGAATCGGCACCAGCGCAATCGCCACCCAGCGGGAATAGACGCCGCCGAGAATCAGCAATCCGCCGATCAACTCTGCGCCGAAGGTGATGTATGCAAGCGGGCCGGGCAGGCCGAGCGAGACAAAGAATTGTGCCGTGCCGGGCAGCGTGAAGACCACGTATTTCAGCAAGGCGTGGGCGATGAACATGACGCCGAGGGTGACGCGAAGCAGGGTGGCGGCATAGGGGGCGGTGCGGGTATCGATCATGGTGGACTCCATAAGTTGGGCTGATGCGGTGCATTTTGACATTTGCCAGCGGCGGGATAAATAGCCATAATGGCAAATACTTGTCCCAACTATCGGCATAATCAAGAATATGGCTTTGGATCGATTTCTGGCGATGAGCGTGTTCGTGAAGGTGGTCGAACAAGGCGGCTTTGCACGCGCGGCCGAGCGGCTCGAGATATCCACGTCGGCCGTGTCGCGGCACGTGGCCGAACTGGAGGCGCATCTCAACACGCGCCTGTTGAACCGCACCACACGGCGCATTTCGCTCACCGAAAGCGGGCAGGCATTTTTTGAACGCAGCCTGCAATTGCTGGCCGACGTCGAGGAAGCCGAAGCCGCCATCTCAAGCAGCACGATGGCACCGCGCGGCACTATTCGCCTCACCTGTTCATCGAGTTTCGGCGTGACCCATCTGGCACCGGCGATCGGCGCATTTCGGGTACGTTACCCCGAGGTGCGATTCGATATTTCCGCGTCCAACCGCTATGTCGACCTCGTGGAAGAAGGGCTTGATCTCGCCATCCGCATCGGCGATTTGGGCAATCCGAATTTGATCGCGCGCAAAATCGGCACGATGCGATTAATCGCGTGCGCGTCACCTGAATATCTGAAAAAGCATGGCATACCCCGCCATCCCGATGATCTCGTCAAACACGATTGTTTCAGCTACGATTATGCGCCGGTCAAAAATCAGTGGCGGTTCCAGGACAAACAAGGCAATGACATCAAGGTGGCGATCAACGGCAACGTTCACGCCAATAGCGGTGAGATTTTGGCGGCGATCGCGATGGCCGGCACCGGCATCGCATTGGAGCCGGATTTTGTTGTTACGCCGTTGATGGAGACGGGAAAATTAGTGGAGATTTTGAAGAACTTTCGGCCGCCACCATTAAACATTTATGCGGTCTATCCGAGCCGCCGGCATCTGTCGGCCAAGGGGCGCACGTTTGTCGATTTTCTCAGCGCGCACTTTGCGGATGCGCGCGCACGACACTAGCCATGCACCGCCGGGAATTGCATTCGTGCCTCAACCAATGCGTCATCGAGTGACAAACGCAAATTTTCTTCCCCCAGTCGCCTGATAAACCCGCTGCGGCGCATGATCGACAGCGGCTGTTCATTGGCACCGGCGATGAGCATTCGGCCGTTGCCGCGCATGACGCGATCATGCACCGTTTCGAGTGCGTCCATCGCGGTGGTGTCGATATTGATCACGTTGTGAACGTCCAGAATCAACACGTCCGGCAGCGGACGCGCAGGATCGAGCAGAAATTCGAGCTTGGTGACCGAGCCAAAAAACAGCGAGCCGAACAATCGATAGGCGCCGACACGCCGTCCATCCGCCAACGACGCTTGATCCGGCGGCAACGCAATGTCATCAATCTTGGTCAGCGACGAAATGCGATAAATGAAAAACAGACTGGACAGCACCAGTCCGACTTCAACTGCCACCACCAGATCAAAGATCACGGTCAGAAAAAATGTTGACAGCAGTGTGGTGCGATAGAACATCGAGAACTGTTTGAGTCGCGCGAATTGCCGCCAATCACCCATGCTGTACGCGACCCACACCAGAATTGCGGACAACGCCGCCAACGGAATATTTACCGCAAACGGCGCGGCCACGACGATGATCAGCAACAACACCATCGCGTGAACGATGCCGGCCACCGGCGAACGCGCACCGGCACGCACGTTGGTCACGGTGCGGGCAATGGTGCCGGTGGCGGCAATGCCGCCAAAGAACGGCGAAAAGAAATTGGCAACACCCTGCGCCATCAATTCCTGATTGGGATCGTGCCGGTCGCGAATCATGCCGTCGGCAACGCGTGCGCACAGCAGCGATTCAATTGCGCACAGCAGCGCGATGGCAATGGTCGGCGCGACCAGATTTCGCGCGGACTCCCATTCGAAATCGGGAATGGTCGGCATCGGCAGGCCGCTTGGGAGCGCGCCAAACTTGCTGCCGATGGTCTCGACCGGCAAGTGAAACAGCCACACCGCAATCGACCAGACCACGAGTACTGCCAGTGTCGACGGCAGCTTTGACATGATGTGCGCCCACCGATTGGGCTGTGGTTTATAGGCGACCGGCCACAGCACAATCAACATTAGCGACGAGGCACCGATGGCAAGGGCAATCCAATTGACGGTGTGGATTGCGTCGGCGATCACCGAGAGCAACGAGAAAAAATTGGATGGCACTTTCGGAATGGCCAGCCCCAGAAAATCCTTCACCTGCGAAATGCCGATGATGATGGCGATGCCCGCCGTAAAACCGATGACGATGGACACCGGAATGAAGCGCACCAAACTGCCGAGTTTGAAGGCACCCATCGCAAATAGCAGCACACCTGACATCATGGTGGCGATCAACAAATTGGCGACGCCGTATTTTTCGGCAATGCCATAGAGCAGCGCCACAAATGCACCCGCCGGGCCACCGATCTGCACGCGCGATCCACCGAGCGCAGAGATGATGAAACCGCCGATGATGGCGGTCACGATGCCCTGTTCCGGACGCACGCCGGAGGCAATGCCGAACGCCATCGCCAGCGGCAGTGCGACGACGCCAACCGTCAATCCGGCGGCGAGATCATGGCTGAAATCGTCGCGGTTGTAGGATTTCACATGCGCCAACAGGCGCGGCTTGAATCGAAACGCCTTGAACCCATCAAGCAGAGTGGCGATGAATGGATTCAAGTTTAATTGCCAAATGTGAGAAGGAATTCAGCTTGCCAACAGGAAGATGCACCAATCGATTATAGGCTCCGAGTCGAAGTGAGGTCGGCCAATTCAAGTCGCAAAACTCCTTTGCGGTTGCGGCTTTTCAGGTGTTTTCGGCCCGAAAGGCGCGCCGGTGCTAGGGTTTGGTCAATGCCTATTCCATTCCTCAATCATTTTTACTGTCATCCTGAACGTAGTGAAGGATCTTGTCATGACCAGATCCTTCACTACGTTCAGGATGACATCACACTGTTTGAAACAGAAATGGAATTACTTGTTTGCAGCACCATTGGACGCGTAAACCGCATTCAACATCGCATCTATCGCCGCCTGTGCAAACACCGCGTTGGGACTGTTGATCATCATCACCACGATCCAGCGCCGACCGTTGGCGTCGAGTACATAGCCGGCGATGGCTTTTGAATCATTCAGGGTGCCGGTTTTGATATGTGCCTGGCCCGCGATCGATTCCGATTTCGCGCGCCGCCGCATGGTGCCATCCACACCCACCAGCGACAACGACGACATCAGTTCCGGCATCACGCTCGATTTCCACGCAGCGTCGAGCAACTGTGCCAGGGTGGTGGCACTAATGCGCTCGGTTCTGGAGAGTCCTGAGCCATTGTCCAGATTCAGTTCGGGAGCGGCGATGTTCTTTTTCGTCAGCCAATCGCGGATGATCTGCGTGGACGCCGCCTGATTGCCGGGCGGTTTGTCGAGCTCAGCCGAGAGCGTGAGAAACAACTGGCGCGCCATCACGTTGTTGGAATATTTGTTGATGTCGCGAATCGCGTCCGACAGCGGGGGCGATTCGGCGGTGGCGATCAGACGCGCCTCTGCCGGAGCGGGCGCGAGCTTGACGGCACCATTCCACACGCCGCCAATATCCTTCCACATGCCCGCAAATACGCCGCCGACAAATCGCGCGTGGTCCAACAGTGAAATATTCCATGCGCGTTCGCCGCAACGCTTTGAATAGTGTCCGGTGAATGTGACTTTCAACTTTATCGGCGACGTTGTTTGAATATCGGTGATCACCCGGTCGCGCCACTCGCCGCAGGGACCATCGATCAACTTGACGCGGTTCACTATTTCAAGTTGAGCCGGTCGCACGTCCGGCGAAATCGACACCAATTTGTCATCGACACTGGGCGCGAAAAAGAACCGCACCGTCTTGAAATTGAGCAGCAGCGGATCGGGACCAACGTTGTAAGATCGGAGCGCCTCGCCATCGAATTTCGCGGGATCATGCGGCCCGGCGTCGAAAAAACTCCGGTCCAGAATCAAGTCGCCGTTGATGGTCGAAAGCCCGCGCTCGCGCAGTTGCCGCAACAATAACCAGAAGCGTTCCACCGACAGTTTCGGGTCGCCGTAACCCTTCAGCACGATGTCGCCGGTAAGTGTGCCGCGACGCATTTCACCGACAATCGAGACTTCGGTTTTCCAGGTATAGGCAGGGCCGAGCAACTCCAATCCGGCGTATGTCGTGACAAGCTTGATGACCGAGGCCGGGTTCATCGCCTTGTCCGCGTTCAACGAATACGCGAACTCTTTCGCGCCGACTTCCTTGACGACGACCCCGACATCCTCCAATGGGATTTTGGCGCGCATTAACGCCGCCGCGACCGACGGTGGCAACGGCTCCGCGACGGCACTGAATGCAATTGAAGTGCAAAGAACGATGACAAGACGCAGTGCGATCATGCGCCGGCCACTTCATTGATTGCCGCGATGGTTTGTGTCACGAGCCATGCAAATTCATCTTCCTTGACTACATACGGCGGCATGAAATAAACGGTCTTGCCGATCGGACGCAGCAGCGCGCCGCGTTTCAATGCGGCCGCAAAAAATTCGCGCGCGAAAGCCGGTTTGTCGGACTCGATATCAAACGCCCAGATCATGCCGAGATGGCGGAAATTTTTCACTTTGGTGTGCGCACGAATAACGTCGGCGTGCCGCGAAAAAATTCGCGCCAACGCAAGGTTGGCCT
>JANLQC010000179.1:0-4392 GCA_031367575.1 Betaproteobacteria bacterium
TTAATCGGGGGCGAGGATGACAGGGTAGGTAGCAGTACCCAGAATTTGCCGAAAGGTTGCAAAAAATGGATCCCCGCGGCAGCCTGCCCTCGAATGCTTTAATCGGGGGCGAGGATGACAGGGTAGGTAGCAGTACCCAGAATTTGCCAATATTGTGCGGAAGTTCGTCCGTCAACCGAGCCGCTTGGCGAAAATCGTCAGCGTTTGTTGTTCATGGCGGACTTGATCGAATCCGAGCCAGCCAGCTCGCTCGAATGTGCCAATGGCTGAATGCGTCGCGGCGTAGATCTTTGCGACGCCTATTGCCTTTGCGCGCTGACTTGCGAATTCAATCATTTCGCCCGCGATACCCTGCCCGCGATGCGAAGGGTGGACATACAATCCGCGCAACCATGGGCCTGCGTCCGGGTATGGGTCGAATGGCTCATTGCGAATTGAGCAGACGCCGATGGGTTCGGTTGCCTTATCGAGTGCCACGACGGCGAAGGGCAGAGTGTCGCGCTGTGCAGCTGCGGTGAAATCGGCTTCGATATCAATCAGGGTGGTGTCGGCAAACCAGGTGGCCCATTGGTCCTTGTACCATTGCGCCAGCGTGGGAATCGTTTCGAGCGTGTCGGCGAGCAGGCGGATTTTCGCAAGTTCAGCCATGCTGATTTTTGCGCAAAATATCAGTCACCCTTGTGGCCGTGGCCAACAGATTTTCATCCTGATGGCGCGCGCCGATCAATTGCAGGCCGAGCGGCATTCGCGCGTTGTTACGATAAACAGGAATATTGATCGCCGGTAAATGGAGGGCGGTGACGAGGCGATTGAAAATCGGGTCGCCGGTTGATTCAAGCCCGTTGGGCGCGGCACCTTGCGCCGAGGGCATTAGCCACCCATCTATTTCCGTAAACATTGCGTCGGTTTGGTCGCGGGTTGCGGTGGTGCGCGCGATGGCCGCATGGTATTGATCCCCGGTTATTGCCGCACCTTCGTCCAGCATCGCGGCCAGTGGCGGACTCAATTGATCGCGGTATTGTTGATGCTCAATAGCGTAATGGCGGGCGTTTTCGGCCAATTGAATGACGCGCTGATCGATTTGTGCTTCGTTATATCGCGCAGGCAGCCGGAATTCCTGCACGAGCAGACCGGCAGCACTGAGGGCGGCAGCGGCACCGGCAATGGCACCCTTCATTTCCGCGTCCGCATAGTCCATGAAATTCACAATGATCGCGATGCGCAGTGGACGCGAGTGATTGCGGCTGATGCTGGTAATGTCCGTGGTGGGCGTTCCGGACATTGCTGAATACCATTTCACTGCATCGTCAATGGTGCGGGTGAGCACGCCGACCGTGTCGAGTGTTTCCGATTGCATTTTCACGCCGCCGCGTGCCACGACGCCGAAGCTCGGTTTAAAGCCCACCACACCGCAATACGCGGCAGGGCGAATCACCGATCCCGCCGTCTGCGTACCGAATGCGAGCGGCACCATCCCGGCGGCAACAGCGGCGGCCGAGCCCGCCGATGATCCGCCCGGTGTGGTGCCGGGATTTTCCGGGTTGCGGGTTCGGGCGGGATTGAATGTGGCGAGCTCGGTGGTGACGGTTTTGCCGATGACAATGGCCCCCGCTGCCTTCGCCCGTGCCACACATTCGGCATCGATGTCTGCGATGTGCGAGGCGTAAATCGGCGTGCCGCAACGGGTCGGCATACCGGCCACATCGATGATGTCTTTGACACCGATTGGCATGCCATGCAACACGCCTTTGATCTCTGCCTTGTCAAGTTCGCGCGCGCGCTTCAGCGCACCGACCGCATCAATGTGCTCCCATGCGCCGATGTGACCATCGAGCGCCTCAATACGGGCGAGACATTCCTGAATAGTTGCTTCGCACTCGCCCATCATCGGCGGTTCATGAATGGAGCGAGGAAAAAATTGGCCGCTATTGATGTGGACATCAACGCATTCCCGGCAACATGCCTTTCATGCCCTTCATCATTTTCGCCATGCCACCGCCTTTCATCATCTTCATCATTTTCTGCATTTGTTCAAATTGGGTGATGATGCGGTTCACTTCCTGCACGCTCACGCCGGCCCCAGCGGCGATGCGGCGTTTGCGCGAGGCCTTGAGCAATTCCGGTTTGCGACGTTCCAGCGGTGTCATGGAATTGATCACGCCTTCAGTGCGGCGCATCTGTTTTTCCTGAAGGTCAGGCGCGCTTTGCGCGGCCTGAGAAAGTTGCGCGGGCAGCTTGTCCATCAACGCTGAAACACCGCCCATTTTTCGCATTTGCTGGAGCTGACTCTTGAAATCGTCAAAATCGAATCCCTTGCCTTTCTTGAATTTGTCCGCGAGCCGTTTCGCTTCATCCTGATCGACGTTTTTCTGCACGTCTTCGATCAGCGACAACACATCGCCCATGCCCAGTATGCGTGAGGCCATGCGCTCGGCGTGGAAGGTTTCAATACCATCCATTTTTTCCGAGACGCCGGCAAACTTGATCGGCTTGCCGGTGATGTGGCGCACGGACAACGCCGCGCCGCCGCGTGAATCGCCGTCGAGTTTGGTGAGTATTACGCCGGTCAGCGGCAGTGCTTCATTGAACGCCTTGGCAACATTGACGGCGTCCTGCCCCTGCATCGCATCCACGGTGAAAAGTGTTTCGATGGGATCGATGGCCGCATGCACGGCTTTGATCTCGGCCATCATTGCCTCATCGATGGCGAGACGGCCGGCGGTATCGATGATCAACACGTCATGGAAATGGGTCTTTGCCCACTGCTTGGCATTGCGTGCAATATCAACGGGGGCTTGCGTCACATCGCTGGCGAAAAAATCGACGCCGACTTGGACGGCAAGTGTTTTCAATTGTTCGATGGCGGCGGGCCGGTACACGTCCACACTGACGAGGAGTACCTTTTTCTTGTGGCGCTCTTTGAGATATTTGGCGAGCTTGCCGGCGCTGGTGGTTTTACCGGCACCCTGCAAACCCGCCATCAGAATGATCGCCGGTGGCGTGGTGTGAAGATTGATCGGCAGCGCATTCAGCGTCGGCAGGCGTGCGGCAGAACCGGACGCCGCCGAGTCACCACCCATCAGCAAAATCAGTTCGCGGTGGACGACGCCGACGAATGCCTGACCGGGCGTGAGGCTTTGCATCACCTCGGCACCGAGCGCACTTTGCTTGACGCGAGCGATAAATTCCTTGACCACCGGCAGGCCGACATCCGCCTCCAGCAACGCCATGCGCACTTCGCGCAACGCTTCCGCGATGTTGTCCTCGGTGAATCGCGATTGGCCGCGCAGCGTTTTGACGATGCCGGCCAGGCGGTTGGTCAGATTATCGAGCATGATTTCTTGGACACCGAGTGAGGGCGCGCCGCCGATTCCGGCAGCGGGGTGAAAAGGGGATGGTGTAAACTCGCGACATAGAATTTCCAGCGAAAACCGCGCAATTCATGTCGAGTTTTAACCTTCATTTTACCACCGCCGCAATTTACGCCTTGGCGGCGCTTGCCGCGTGGTTGCCATCCGCCGCGCCCAATAACATGAATGACGGCGCGTCTGCCGTTGGCAGGACGACGATGATGCGCACCACCTTTGCGGTGGGTTTGATAAGCCATGGCGCGACACTGGCCTATGCGTTGTTTGGTGGCGACGGACTGAATATCGGTTTCTCGCATGCGATTTCATTGATTGTCTGGCTGGTGATGGGCGCGTACTTTCTGATCGGCTACGACAATCAGTTATTGCGGCTGGCGGCGTTGTATCTGGCACCGATTGCGGTCGGCGCGGTGTTATTGCCGCTGGTGTTGCCCGCGCAGCGCGTGGTGCATTACGCGGATTTCGCCTTCAAATTGCATTTTGTGGTGGCGATATTGGCCTATGCGCTGTTCACGGTGGCAACCCTGCACGCGTTACTGATGTTATTCCTCGAAAAGCGTTTGCATGCGGGAACCATGCCCGCCGAAATGCAAGGCATGCCGCCGCTGTTGCGGATTGAACGGCTGCTGTTCCAATTGCTGGGCGTCGCGTTTGTGTTATTGACGGCAACGCTGGCGAGCGGGGTGCTGTTTTCAGAATCGTTATTTGGCAAGGCGTTTCAGCTCAGCTACAAAACCGTATTCGCGGTTTTTTCATGGCTGATTTTTGGCGGCCTGCTGTTCGGACAATGGAAGTTCGGCTGGCGTGGAAAATTGGCGGTGCGCTGGACGCTGATCGGCTTCGGTCTGCTGTTGCTGTCGTATGTCGGCAGCAAGTTTGTGCTCGAAATTATTCTCAATCGCGTTTGAGCGCCGGCCAATCGCGTGGATTCGATTCCCATTCATTGGCTGTTCACGACACTTGCATTGCTGCTGCTGGTGTCGGCGTTTTTTTCCATCGCCGAAACCAGCATGATGGCGCTCAA